>JBKCXY010000072.1:0-4604 GCA_046315835.1 Pseudobdellovibrionaceae bacterium
TCGTGACCGTCATTGGCTTACTGGTGGGATCACTTCTGACAGGTGCTGTTCTCACCGAGAGTATTTTTTCTTGGCCGGGCATTGGACGTTGGCTGGTGAAGAGCGTGGAAGCCCGAGATTACCCTGTCATCCAAGGTGGAGTGTTGTACTTGGCCTTTTTGATCGTCGTGATTAACTTGATCGTGGATTTGATTTATCTTTGGGTGAACCCTCGAATGAGGAACCAACTATGAAAGAATTTTGGTTTCTCTTTAAGCAAAACAAAGGAGCCGTGGCAGGGCTTTTCTTTGTGGGCCTGGTCACTGTGTTTGCGATTTTAGCTCCATGGCTGGCTCCTTTTGATGCGACTTTCACGGATGCCACAGCTTTGCGACTGCCGCCAGTTTGGATGGAGGGCGGAAGTTCGACCTATTTGCTGGGCACCGATGATTTAGGACGAGATCAATTGTCTCGGCTGTTGCACGGGGCACGCGTGTCTTTGGGGATTGGATTCTTTGTGGTCCTGTTCACCACATTCTTTGGTGTTGTGATTGGATTGATCGCGGGTTCTCTGGGGGGTAAAGTGGATTCCCTCATCATGCGCTTGATGGACATTTTGATGGCCCTTCCTTCGATCTTGCTTGCGATTGTGGTTGTGGCGGTGTTGGGGCCCAGTCTCCTCAACACAGTCATTGCCGTAGGAATCGTTTCTTTACCCAGTGTGGTTCGTATTGTTCGCGCCTCAATCTTAGTCGAGAAGAAGAAAAACTATGTCGTGGCTTCTCAAAGTTTCGGGGCCGGTTGGTTTCGAGTCTATGTGATCAACGTTTTGCCAAACTGTGTAGCGCCTCTTTTGATTCAGGCAAGTTTTGGCTTCTCCGACGGGATCTTGAATGCGGCAGCCCTTGGGTTTTTAGGTTTAGGAGCTCAGCCACCGATCCCCGAGTGGGGAACTATGCTTTCAGACTCGAGAGCATATATCGAGTCCGCTTCTTGGCTGGTGACGACTCCGGGTCTGTGCATTTTGCTCGTGGTGATTGCATTTAATTTATTGGGTGATGGTTTGCGAGACGCTTTAGATCCGAAAGCGAAGAGGAATTAACCATGCTCTTAGAAGTTAAAAATCTTTCGATTGATTTTAAGACCTCGCGCGGACAGATCCAAGCACTCAGAGACGTTTCTTTCCAACTCAATCAGGGTGAGTCCTTGGGCTTTGTTGGAGAATCAGGCTCGGGAAAAAGTGTGACCAGTCTTGCCATCTTTGACCTGCTGGCCAGCAATGCAGTTCTTCGGTCCGGCGAAATTTTGTTTCAAGGGAAAGACATTTTAAAAAAGTCTGAAGCTGAAAAACAAAAAATCCGCGGCAATGACATTGCTATGATTTTTCAAGATCCCATGACTTCGCTGAATCCCAGTTTCACCGTGGAGTACCAGATTGGTGAAGTGCTCACAGAGCATTTGGGTTTAGAAAAACACCAAGTTCGCGAAAGAACATTAGAGCTTTTGAGCCTAGTGGGAATTCCGGACCCGCAAGCACGCCTGAAAACTTACCCCCATGAATTGTCCGGGGGAATGAGCCAGCGAGTGATGATCGCGATGGCGATTGCTTGCAATCCTAAGATTTTGATCGCGGACGAGCCAACGACGGCTTTGGATGTGACCATCCAGAAGCAGATTTTGAGTTTGCTGGGAAAGCTTCGAAAAGAACTAAAAATGTCTTTGATTTTGGTGTCCCACGATCTTGGTGTGATTGCTCAGAACACTGATCGCATCATGGTGATGTACGCCGGCGAAGTGGTCGAGACGGGGGATTCTAAAAAGGTCATTCAGAATCCGATTCATCCCTACACCGAAGGGCTTTTGAAGTGTTTGCCGGCGCTTCACGTGCATGAGCCCGCTGGGTTTCGCTTGCCGACCATCGCAGGGATTGTACCTAACCTTGCGGAACGTCCTCGCGGCTGTCAGTTAGCGCCTCGCTGTCAGTATCGTCAGGCCAAGTGTGAGGAGTTGGCTGTGCCCACAACAGAAATTCCCTCTCAGAACCGCTCTGTGAGATGTTTCTATCCATTACAATCATCAAAGGAGATTACAACATGAAGTTTTTAGTTATGATTTTATTTTTGGCCCTGAGTTTTTCTTTTCCCACTTTTGCTCAAGAAGAAGAGGGATCAAAAATTGAAGTGCAACAACGACTTGAACAGTCACTGAAAGATCTGGAAGCTGAACTGAAAGATCTGAAGGCCGAAGCAAGAAAAGCGACTGGCTCTGTGAAGAAAGATATCGAATCCCAAATCCAGAGTATGGAAAAGGACAAAGAGGCTTTGCAATTACGAGTGAAGAAACTCAAAGAAGCTTCAGGCAAAGCGTGGGAAGAAATGAAAAAGGGCACCCAAGAAGCGCTCTCGAAGTTAAAAGCGTCTTTTTTGAAAGCCAAAGAAACTTTGAAAGAGCAATAGGGGAAGAATTGTGCAGCCGCGATTACGTATAGAAAATTTAGAAAAGGTTTATGAGATCAAAAGTCTCTTAAAGCCAACATCTGAGATTCGTGCTCTTCGCGGTGTCAGTTTAGAGCTTTTTCCTGGTGAAACATTAGCTATCGTTGGCGAGTCCGGCTGCGGAAAATCCACTTTGGCAAAACTTCTGATGAAAATTGAGTCGATTTCAGGGGGACGAGCAGAAGTGGATGGGAAAGATTTAAACAGTCTTTCTCAGAAAGAGCTCCCGCAGTTTGTTCAAATGATTTTTCAAGATCCATATTCCTCGCTCAACCCACGAAAAAAAATTGGCGTGAGTATCGCCGAGCCGTTAGAGATCCAAGGCAAGATGACCTCGCAGGAAATTCAACAGCGAGTGAGCGAAGTGGCGACTTCTGTGGGCTTAAGGCCCGAGATTTTAGAGCGCTACCCTCACATGCTGTCGGGGGGACAAAGGCAGCGTGTAGGAATCGCAAGAGCTTTGATCACAGCCCCTCGAGTGATGATTTGTGATGAGCCTGTCAGTGCACTTGATGTTTCTGTCCAATCTCAAGTGATCAATCTTTTGTTGGATCTGCAGAAAGAGACAAAAATGTCTTATCTGTTCATCAGTCACGATTTGGGCGTGGTTCGATTCATTGCCCACCGTGTGGCGGTAATGTATTTGGGCCGGATTGTAGAATTAGGAACGAAAGATCAGATTTTTACATCTGCTCGCCATCCCTACACCCGGCTTTTGTTGAAGAGCAGTCCCCATTTGCACGAAACTAGTGACGCTGAAGAAGTGCCTGCCGGAGAGCTTCCCTCGCCTTTGAAGCCGCCCAGTGGTTGTGCCTTTAGGACTCGCTGCCCCTTTGCGACGGAACTTTGCGCCGAGAAAGCTCCGGATTTGAGATCCTACAAAGGCGTCCATGTCGCCTGTCATCATGCAGAAAAGATATCCTGAACTCACTGGGAGTCCATGTTAGAATTAGAAGTCTATGAAGCCTTCAGAAGTGATCTTCACAAATCAATGGCCGACTGAGAAAAAGCTGGGATCTTCCCTGCTCTTTATTGTTGATGAAGTCCTTAAGAATCAAGTTCCCGAGACCGTTCGAGAGTCGAAACATGTGTATTGGGTTAAAAGCGGCGAAGACCTCAAAAACATCCATCAGTTCCCCCGGCACCTTGAAAACCTCGTGGAACTTTGCAAGGGCTTGGATCTATCGATATTGAAAGTGGTCGCAATCGGTGGTGGAAGTGTGGGCGACTTTGCTGGTTTCTTTGCCAGTGTCTACCGTCGTGGAGTTGGTTTGATTCATATTCCAAGCACTTGGCTAGCAGCCATGGACTCTGCCCATGGTGGAAAAACAGCTTTGAATCTGGGGCTAGCAAAGAATCAAATTGGAAGTTTTTATTCAGCAGAAAAAGTGATTCTCGTGAAGCCGCTCTTGCTGCGACAACCTTCGGAACGATTGCAAGATGCTTTGGGTGAAGCCCTCAAAATGGCCATCATCGACAAAAAAGTTTTTGCTCGTTTTTCGAAGCTCAAAACTTGGAGCGAGAAAGCCGCGTGGTCCGTTCTTCCAGAAATTGTCAAAGCCAAGGACTGTGTGGTTCAAAAGGATCCCTTTGAAAAAAAGGGTGTTCGGCAGAATTTAAACTTAGGACATACATTGGGCCATATTTTGGAAATCCAGCATGGACTGAGTCATGGGCACTCAGTCCTGCTGGGGACACTTTTTGCGCTTGAAATGAGTGAAGCTTTTGGGTTTCTGAAGGCTTCAAGCCGCCGCCAAATTGAAAAGCTTCCTTTGTGGCCCGATCATCATTTTGCAGAACTCCTGAAACTCATGCGAAGAACTGCTCAACGAGAGAGTCTTCTAAAACTAGATAAGAAGTCGACGTTGAATTCTCAGATACGTTTTGTGTTCATTGCAGGTCCGGGAAAGACGATTGTCAAATCTGTTCCGCAGCAAAAACTCTTTCAATTTTGGGATAAGATGCTGTCATGAAGTTTATTTTTGATGGACCCAAAAATGCTTCAAAATCCCTCTACAATCGGGCTTTGATTGTTCAAAGTTTATTTCCTCAACTGATGCTGATCGGAAATTCCACCAGTGATGATGTAAAAAATATGAAAGCGGCCGTCCACGCAGTCACTCACGGTGG
>JBKCXY010000073.1:0-24191 GCA_046315835.1 Pseudobdellovibrionaceae bacterium
CAGAAAGACTATGTTGAAGCTTTCAAACAAAGTGATGCCGTTTACTTGGCTCAAGCTTTTGATACTTCCAAGATTGACGAGCAAGAAAGATTTTCCAGCCAGGAATTGTCTCAAGATCTTCGCGAACAAGGGGTGTCTGCGGCCATGGACTTTCCCAGCGTTGAGGAAATTGTGAACGCCGTGACGGCGCAAGCCAAATCAGGTGATATGGTCGTCGTTATGAGTAATGGTGGGTTTGAGGGAATCTATCAGAAGCTGTTGCAGAGCCTGGAAAAGGGCATTTAAGATCACAACAGAATCTTAAAAACGCAACCTGTCAATATCAGTCAAATGTCATAAAAGTTTGTCTTTTTGGTCAGACTTTAGTCTGCTTTCTCTGTTGGACTTTTTTTAAAAGTAATATGGAGGGGATTATGTTTGATTCAATTGCAACGGCATTTCAACACGGTGGCTTCTGGATGTATCCAATTTTGGCTCTTCAGGTCGTCACCATCGCAATCATGGCTGAAAGAGTGTACGCACTTTACGTGAAGAGAAAAGGCCAAGAGCATATTTTTGTTAAAGGATTCGAAGATAATATTCGTCGCGGTGAACTTGAAACCGTGATTCAAAAAGCGTCTGCGGACCAAGCTCAGCACCCCATCGCCGCAGCGGTCGTGGCTGGGGCCCAAGCGGCAGCGACTTTTGGTGGACGAGACGAAATCCAAGGTAAAATGGATGAAGTTTTGCTTCACGAGAATTCTCAGCTCGATAAGCGAGTGGGATTTCTTTCATTGTTGGCCAACGTCGCAACTCTTGTGGGTCTTTTGGGAACGATCACAGGGATGATTAAATCTTTCGCCGCGGTGGCGTTTTCAAATCCTGCAGAGAAAGCGGCGCTTCTTGCGGCAGGGATCTCTGAAGCGATGAATGCCACAGCGTATGGATTGATCGTCGCGATTCCTGCGCTCCTCGCTTACGCTGTTTTTAATAATCGTGCCAATCATTTGGCGGAAGATCTCAATCAATCAGCTTTGAAAGTTTTTAACTGGTTGTCTTTTGCTTTTGATCCCGTTTCTCTGCGATCACAGACAAAAATGAACAAGACTAAAACTCAAAGTTCAACTCCAGAGATGAATGCATGAGTCACAAAAGACATCTAGATAGTGAGTTGAATCTGATTCCGTTTATTGACTTGCTGTCTGTATGTATTTGCTTTCTTCTTTTAACAGCTGTTTGGCTTCAGGTCGGTTCCATGGATGTGAAGCAAGCTGTTGGAGGACAGCCCGCCTCAGAAACTGCAAAGAAAGCAGTGGTTTGGGTCTTTATGGGCGAAAAAGGGGATTTGAGCTTTGATGTGAAGGACTCACGAGTTTCTGGCAGTCTGGCCAAAGCCAAGATTGCAGGCATTGAGGGTAAGCCGAATTTGGAAATGCTGTCTCAGCATGTTCAAGCCATGAAATCCATGGATCAGAGTTTAGTGACAGTTCTCATTCAGCCCCACAAAGAAAGCTTTTACGAAGACATCGTGTCCTTGATGGATAGCTTTAAAAAAGAAGGCCTTTCAGATTTAGGAGTCGCGCCACTGTAAGACTCTGTAGAGGGGGGATATGCTAAGAACGAGTATTTTAAAACAGACAGCAATGATCAGTAGCTTGGGGGAATCTTCAATTTTGAATCCTCAAGGCGAGGCAAAAAAGCGAAATGTGATCGCTGATCTGCTTCTCACGGCTTTGATCGATGCTTTTTCTATTCTGGTGATCTTTTTGTTGATGAGTTTCTCATCGACGGGAGAGCTCCTCTTTATGGGAAAAAATATGGAGCTTCCCAAGGCAGCTCAAGGCATCGTGCTTGAGCGAAGTGCTGTCGTGAAAGTCGATCAAGGGAAGATTTTCGTTGAAGATCAAGAGGTCAGTCCAGAGCAACTCACAGGGGCTCTTTTAGATCTCCGAAAGAAGTTCCAGGAAACTCGCCCCGGTGAAGAATTTCCCGCACAGATCACAGTTCAAGCGGACCGACGTGTGAAATACGAACTGCTGAACAGTATTGTGCTGGCCTCGAGCCAAGCAGGGATTAGCGATATTAAATTTGCGATTATCATGAAATAGGAGTGAGGCTTGAGAGCTTTCCAGTCTTTTTTATTGAATGTGCCGGTTTTAATGATCGTTTTGGGTCTGAGCTTCGGGGTTTCAGCGAATCCTGAACTTGAAAATCAGACGCGCTCTGCTTTGATTTCAAAACTCACGCAGGTTCAACTCACTTTGTCGGCACAAGATAAGACGAAGCTGCCATTGACACTGCGATTGGCGGATTTGCATGCCGAAAGAGGTCGTTATCTTTCCAATCAGGAGCTCGCCCAAGGCTGTGCCCCGTGCACGGGTGGAGTGCAGGATCGAAAGAAAGCTCTGAGTCTTTATAAAGAAGTTCTTTCTCAGCTGAGCGTGGAACAACTTGGAAAAGTCTTGCCGCAAATGGGGCATTTATACCAAATGCTCGGCGAAGAAAATCAAGCCATTGAGACGTATAGAAAAGTTCTCACGAGTTCTTCTTCGCCAGAGGCGCAGGCGGAAGCTCAGCTTTCCTTGGCAGAAGTTTATTTTAAGAAGAGGGATTTTTCCGTTGCGGAAACTTACTATGATCAAGTTTTAAAAAACCCAAAGTCCAATTCATTAGGTTTAGCCCATTACCGAAAAGCGTGGACACAGTTTCATCAAGGTCATGTGGTGACGGCGATTGATTTGGCGGTGAAGCAACTGAAGACACCAAGTCTTCTGACTCGAGGGGGAGGTTCTGTTCAGGATCCTCAGTTCACCGAAGAAGTGTCTCGAGATTTAGTGACTTTTTTAGCAAAAACTAGTGTCCGGCCTCAGGAAATCCAGTTGGTTTGGGAGCTGAGCCCCTCAAGTGTCCAGATTTCCAATTCGGTCTATCTAGCTTCCGAGCTCGAGCGCTTGGGACAGACCGGGGCCTCTGTGATGGCTTGGCAGTTTGTTTATGAACGGCAAACTCAACCTGCAGATCGCTTGGAGTCTATGATTCATTTGAGTCAGCTCGAGCAAAATTTAAAGAATCACTCAAAAGCGATCGAATACTTTCAAAAGTCTTTGGAACTCTGGGGTCTTTTGAAGTGTGAAGGTCCTAGCTGTACGGAACTCAAGGCGCGATTAAAAAATTTCGTCATTGATTGGCATACGTCTGAAAAGAAAAATCCAACGCCAGGGCTTTTGCAGGCTTATGGCTCTTTCCTTGCGGTTTTCCCAGAGGATCTTCAGATGCGAATTTGGCGAGCTCAAGTGGCCGCAGAACTTCAGGATTACAAGTTGGCTTACGCGGAGTTTAGCCAAGTGAGCGAAAGCTCAGGTTCTTTGAAGGAAGCGGCGCTGTTGGGAATGATTGAAGTGGCTGAAAAATCAAAAGAGGCGCAAATGATTGGTGCTTCTTTGGAAGCGTATCATAAGAATTCTTCGGACAAAAAGAAGGCCACGGAAGTTCAATACCAGTTGGCAAAGCATAGGTACGATCAGGGACAGTATCCTCAAGCTGTGGTCCAGCTCACTCAGTATGCAAAGGAGTACCGAACCACTCAGCCTCAGTTGGCTTTGCAAGCGGCAAACCTTTCGCTAGATGCTCTGGTGTTGGCGGGTGAGTCTCACAAGGTCCATGCTCAAGCCGGGGAATATGCGCAAATGTTTCCTCAAGCAAAAACAGAGTTTGTCGGGATCCAAAGGAAATCGGCGCTGACGAGATCTGCAGAAGCTTTTGCGACGCAAAAAGATCCGCAAAAAGCTTGGGATGCGCTTCAAGGATTTGATCTTCAGGGAGCTTCCGCGGAAGAGAAAAAAATCTACCTGAAGAATCGAGTTATTTTAGCAGAGAAGTTGAAGAACTTTACGGACGCACGTCTGGCTGTGGATCAATTTTTAGCACTGGGTAGTTTAAGTGCAGAAGAAGTTTCTTTTGGTCTTGAACGAAAGTCTTTCCTCAGTGAGCTGGTGCTTGATTTTGATTCTGCTCTGATTGCGACACGGAAGATGACGGGCAAGGACGAGAAGAAGATTCTTAAAATGGCTCTTCTTTCCGAGTTGTCTATGAAAGATGCTTCGCCCTTTTATCGCGAGTTCCTAAAGACTTCACAGGATCAGGATAAAAAATTGGCCATTGCGGTTCAATTAGTGAAAGCCAGTGCTCAGCCACGATTTGAGATTCAAAAACAGAAATCCCTTCTTGAGGGAAATCCTGAGATCTATGCGGGTCTTATCTTAGACCTGTATGCTGATGGGAAAATGAAGCTCGAAGAGATCACTGATTTAAAGAAGATTTCAAGCACAAGCTCGGGCAAGATTCTCGCGCGATTTGAAGTGATTCGAAATTTGACGCAAATGAAGACTCTTTTTGCTCAAGCCGTCGTGGATGGAAGTAGCCAAGCAAAATTGGCGCGGACATTGAAAGCCCGGGTTCAGCTGTTGGAAAAACAGGATCGGCTGACTCAGGCAGCGCTGGAAAGTGGAGATTGGACGTCTCAGGTTCTCAGTCTTCATTTGGTGGCCAATGAAAATGAGCGATTCTATCAAGAAGTGCTGGCGCTTCCTGTGCCCCCAGGATTCACCCCTGAACAAGAACAAGAATATCTCACTCTGCTTTCACAGCAGGCAGGGCCTCACCAGGTGAAGGCTCAGGATGTCAGGAACAAGCTCAATGACCTCTGGGCAACACAGGATTTGGAAAAGCAAATCATGACCACTGCGGGACAAGCCAAGGGGTCAGCGGCTCAGCTGATCGAGACCGAGTTTAAAGCCCTTCAGGCAGTCGCTCCTGAAAACTTTAAAGCCGGCTTCGATCGGGCAATTGCAAGTTCAAAAAATGTTCAAACTGGTGGCGCCACAGTGGCTCTTGCTGAAGTTGAAAGTGCCAAAAATAAAGTTCGCCAGAATCCGCTCAGTGTTGAAGCTCTCAGAAAGCTTGCTGATCTGGAACGCCAGTCAGGAAAAGTAGCTATGGTGAACTATCTTGAATCAAGAATTGAAAACTTGAAAGAAACTGAAGGGGTGAGGTAATGATGAATCTCGTATTTTTAATATCTGGTTTTTTGATGGCAGCTCCTGCTTCAGTCGCCCCTGGAGTGAATCCTCAGCAGACCATCGTCAAAAAGAAGACCACAGATGTCAGCTTTGAAGATGTTCTTGTGCAGGGGAAATATCATTTTTCAGACGAAGCTGTGACCACAGTTGAACAAGATAAAGTGCTCGATGCGCTTTTAGGTGTCAGAACTGATTTTCAGGACCGAATTGATCAATCCACTGAGCAACGATAGGGCAGTTAAAGATGGAATTGCGTAAACTAAAATTAGAGTCGAAAGACGGAAAAATCATTCGAACTTTCCAGGTTCAGTCCGAGAAGGTTCACCTGATTCACCGAGCTGACAGTCGGCGCTTAGAGCTTGTACCTGAGGTCTCTTCTTTGGATGACAAGAATGTGTCTTACAAAGAGTACGGGCAGTTCACTGGGGAGCAATTGTCGACCTTGAAGTTTGAAATACCAGGACTGGGTTTTCTGACAGGATTTGAAGAGGGAGCCCTTCAAAAAGATGTGGCTCTTGAAGAGCCAGAAGAAAAAATCTGGTGGTTGGCTCTGGTTGTGACGATGTTTGCGATCGGTGGGTTTATGACATTTTTATTGAATCAGCCCATTGAAACTGCGGAGCGAGATGCAGAGCTCAAGCAAGAAGTTGTGAAAATTGTAAAGAGTATTCCAGTGACGCCCAAAAAGCCGAACGCTCAAGCGGCGAATATGAATCCCACAGCCAAGGTGGCTCCAGCAAAAGACGCGGTTCGAAGACAGGGAGCTTTGGCTGTCCTTGGGTCTTTAAATTCTGGAAAACAAAAAGGTGGTCTTAACTTGGGAGCGGCTCAAACCACAGCGGGGCCTGGTCTTGGTGGTAATGCAGGTTCTGGTGGAGTGCAGACAACTTTGTATGGAAAAGGCCTTGTTTCTGCCCCCTTGGGAGCTGGTGGAAATATTCAAGGTGGGGGCGGTTATGGAACCAAAGGAAAAGGTGGCGGCCAAGCTGGCTACGGAAGTTTGAGTCTGGTGGGAAGCTCTGGGGCTTCGCCTGTTCCCTTAGGTAAAGAAGCGATTGTGGGCGGCGGGCTTGATCGTGATTTGATTGCGGATGTGATTAATAGAAATCTCGGGCAAGTCCGATTTTGCTATGAGCAAGGACTTCAGTCAAATCCGGGGCTCGCAGGACGAGTGGCGGTGTCTTTTGTCATTGGTGGAAATGGTGTTGTTAAATCGGCAGGGATTGAAAGTACTTCTTTGAATGCCAAGAGTGTCGAAGATTGCATCGTGGGTCGTTTGAGAAGTTGGAAATTCCCTCTGCCTGAGGGCGGAGTTGATGTGAAAGTGTCTTATCCATTTAACCTGAGAAGAGCAGGGCAGGGGTAGAGTATGAAAATGAAGAACTTAATCCTTTTAGTGTGTGCTGCGGTGATCGCTCTGGCGGGCTGTAGCACTCAGCAAAATCCTTTTGATGGAAATGTGGTTGGGGTAGACCCTGATGAGGGACGCAAAAAGCCCACTCCAGATCCGCTCTTCTCAGATAGTTTAAGACTTGATAGCAGCTCTCCAGAGCTGAACTTTCAAGAAGGAACAGAGTCAACCTTCACTCTTTCTGCAAGATCCTTGATCCCTGCGACAGATGCTTTGCTGCAAATAGAAAATCTTTTGGATTTTCCGGGTTTGAAATTTGATACCAAGACCTTGGAGATTAAATGGACTCCGGGATTGGGATTTGCGGGTTCAGATCTGCAAAGACGAGCTCTTTTGAAAGTGTCGTACAGTGTGTTCTCAACGGAGGCACAGATTCGAATTCAAATCACCAAGGTCTTCCCTGTGGTGGTTCTCAAGAAGCTGCAACAGCCCCAAGTGGTGCGAGTGACGGACTTGGTTTCTCAACCCATTCGGGAAGGAACTTTGAGACAGTTTGAAGTGGTGGTTGATGATCAAGACTCGATGACCGGAAAAGTGCCAAGACTTCTGATCACAACGAATACATCCAGTTCTTATCCTACGGCGGCCACCTTAGTGGATTTCACAACCTCACAGCCTGTTCAAGATTCAACGAATAAAGCTCGCTGGACCTTTAGAATGCAAGTAGATGCCCGGGAAAAAGAACTGACCCGTGACGAGGATCAGTATGAATTTGCATTCATTGCACTTTCCAGTTTTGGGATCCAGTCGAATCTGTTTCCTGTGAATGTGAAGTTTAGAACAGACGTCAAGTCCCCTGTTTTTACATTTGATAACAACGATCAGGTCAGTGTTGTTGCCACGGAGAGAAATCGTCTGTCTTTTTCGGTCTATGATCCTTCTGCCGAAGGCAAAATCGTTGTGTCTGCGGGAACTTTGGCCGTGATTCCGGGGCAGCACGATGTGACCTGCTTGATGTCTGGGGGGAATTTTCAAGTGAAGTGTGATGTGCTTTTGCAGCCAGACTTGAGAGCGATCGGACAGACCTATACTTGGACAGTGCGAGCGACGAATCAAAGTCCTGTTCAAGGGGATTCAGCCGCGAATAAGCAAGTTGTGCAAACCATGTTTATCAAAGTTGAAGCGCCGCCACCGCCTCCTCCAACAACCACAACATCGACGACCATTGCTCCTCAAGGAGGTCTCCAGTGAGATTGAAATTCATTTTATCATTGATCAGCGGTTGTTTGTTTGTCAGCTCGGCGAGTGCGGAAGTCGGGGCTCCTGGTTCCTTAAGTGATTTTGATTCTTTAGGTGGTAATACTGAACTTTTGGAAAAAGCCAAAGCCATTCAAGGTGCGAGTCGAGTCGAAATTGTTCAAAATCGCATCGTTCAAAGATCCAAGCGCTGGGAACTCAGTCCCGAGTACACCCAAGCCTTTGGGGGCGACTCTTACGTAAGAACTGAAGGATTTTCATTGAATGCTCACTATCATATTAATCCCCGATGGAGTGTGGGCGGAAAGTACACTTACCACACCAACTCTCTCACGAAAGAGGGAAAGAATCTCATCAATGACTCTTCAGCGGTGGGAACCGGGATTATTCCTGCCGTCGACTATGCGAAGCAAAGCTCACAGATTTTAGTGAATTGGTATCCAATCTACGGAAAAGTGGCTGTCTTGGATTCTGGAGTCACTCAGTTCGATATGTATGCGAGCCTCGGTGGTGGGCAGATCGAAACTTTGAGTGGTAAGAAAAACACCTACTCTGCGGGGGCGGGTGTTGGGTTATGGTGGAATCCCAAATGGACCACACGTTTAGAGCTGAGATATCAGAGCTTTCAAGCCAAAGACTACCAAGAGACGAAAAGCATGAATTGGACAGTGGCTGGTTTGCAAGTAGGTTATTTGCTGTAAAGCAGGGGGCAAGATGAAAAAGATCCTTTTAATCATGATGATGCTGGGGCTCCCGAGTTTTTCAGCTCAGGCCGATGATCTTTTGGGAATTCTCGAAGGACAGAACAGTGCAGTGGTGAGTCCAAAGAAGCAGAAAATCAATACTTACCTTTCGCAGCTCATCGGGCAGCCCACAGCTGAACAAAATATTTTCATGCAGTTTTTCGCGCAAGAAGATTACCGAAAAGCCTTGTATCAATGGCCCAGTGCTTTTGCGAAAAATCCCTTTGCTCAAACGGCGAATGGCAAAGCTCTCTACAATTTTCTGCTGTTCAAAAATGGTCTGGAAGTCATTGGACTAGAAGCTCTTCTCACCCAGACGCAACCGCAGTGTTTTTCATCATTTTTGACTGAAGAGTGGAGAAAAACAGCGACCGCGGATCACCGTGTTTGGCTGTATTTACCGGAACAAGCTTGGAAAAAGGAATGGACTTCAGTTTTTGGTTTGGAAGCTCATATCCGCATGAGTTCCAAAGCCATTTTTCAAAGCAAAGATTTAGCGAGGATTTCAGAGCTGAAGCTGGAAATAGCTCCAGAAAGTAATGAGTTTGCTTGGCTCACCTGGCAGGAAGTTCTGCTGACCATACCCAAAGATGCGACAAAAGCGGCGCAAGCTCTCGCTCAACTCATGAAGTTGAAGCAAAATGTGGTCAATGAAGAATTGCTGAATATCACAGCCGCTAGGCTCTTGTATGCTCGCGGTTTTTTGGATGCGGCCATCAAGTACTATGAAAAAGTTCCTAAAAAGAGTGATTTGTGGTTCGAAGCACAAGAGGAAATGGCTTGGTCTTTCTTACGTAAAGGTGAGCCTCAGAATTCCATCGCCATCAGCAAGTCCATCACTCTTTCTGAGTTTCTCCCCCTGGCAGGACCTGAAAGCCTTTACGTCAGAACAATTGCTGAATTGAAAACCTGTCAGTATGAACGGGTCATCTCAAATCTTCAGCAGTTCAAAATGATCTTTAAGCCCAGATTTGAAAGCTTGAATCAAGTGGCAATCTCTGCATCGAATGAGCCATCAGATCGCCTGGCGTTAGCGATGAAAAAAGCCATCCGCATTGGTGTGCAAGACTTGAAAGGGGTTTTCCAAGCTGTGCCTCGTTTTGCTCTCCGGGATCAGGTCTTGAGAAACATCGTGAACACAGAACTAAAATTTGAAGCCGAAGCCAAGATCGCCGGAGACCTCTATGCGGCTTCTTTGACTGAAGGGACTGCGCAAGTAGGATTCCAAGCATCTATGGAGTCATTCAAACAGATGGCAGAGCAAAGATTGCAACAAGTGATCAATTCACGTCATCAACGAGTGAGAACTCTCGCTTCCAGAGAAATGACGGAAATTCAGTCCATTCTTAAGAAAATGCATATTGTTGAAGCTGAAGTGCTTTCTCAGTCGACTTTAGCTCATCGAGTAGCCAGCGCTTCAGAAACTGTAGGAGCTGCAATCCTACAAGAAGGAACGACAGGCTCCAAAGATCTCTATGCATTGAAGTTCCAAGGAACACAGGAAGTTTGGTTTGATGAAATATCAAATTACAAAGTGAGTGTCGAGGGAGCCTGTAAAGGTGGAAAGAGGTAATATGAAGAAGAGTCTAATTCCTCTCATCTTGTGTGGTCTGTTTTTGTTGGGCTGTGCTGAAGACACCAATAAGATGTTACCAAAACCAGACGATCAAACAGAGCGAAGAAAACTGGCCACTCAGATTACATACACATCAAAAGTCGACATTCTCTTCGTGGTGGACGACAGTGGATCCATGTCGAGCCATCAAAATAATCTGAGCCGAAATATTGATATTTTTGTGAATGACATCGTTAAAAATCGCATTCTGGACTATCAAATTGGAGTGATCTCTTCAACGGGTGATAACTTTCAAGCTGATCCTTGCAGCAATGGGTACTTGTGTGGGACTCCTCGGTTTGTCACAAGAAGCACAGTGGATGCGATTAATACTTTGAGAAGAAATCTGCTCGTGGGAACATCTGGCAGTGGTACTGAAGAGTTCTTCGACCCAGTTATGATGGCTATCAATTCAAGTGGCCAAGGAATGTACAATCAGGGATTTTACCGCCAAGATGCCTTTCTAGCAGTGGTGTTTATCACGGACGCAGAAGATCAGTCTTCGATTTCTGCCAATGATTTTTACGATCAGCTTGTAAAGCTAAAGAACGGGGATGATAAGAAGGTGCTTCTTTACGGAGCCTATATTCCCTCTTCTGCAGGAAATACTTGTGCGCGAGACGATATCAGCATGCCTCCACGTCGTTTAGAGCAGCTGTTTGCTTTGGCGAAGTCCACGACCTACAGTTTATGTGATCCTGCGTTTGGTCAGGGACTAGCTAAAATTTCAGGAGAAATTTCAGCCAAAGTTGGCAGATTCATTTATTTGGATCGCCCACCAGATATTCGAACGATTAAGGTCACATACGGAACCCAAGTTCTGGCCAATGACCCGAAGACGGGATGGATCTATGACCCTGAGCTCAATGCAATTATGCTGGGTGAACAGATTCAGTGGATTGATCAAGGACCTGGAATTCAAGTGGAAGTGGAATTTGTGGAAGCCGAGTACCCGACCCCTAAGCCTCCACGAAAATAGATGTTCTGATTACTGATGAAATCTGCGTGTTCGTTGGTGATTTCTGTTTCTTGTCAAACAAGAAACAGAAATTCCGTCCGATTTCCCATTTTTCTCTATAGAGTTAGGTAGTTAGAGGACGGCGTTCTGCTGAAGGGACAGGATTTTGAGTCAGCTTCAGGATTCTTCGGGATTTTTAATTTTGCGACGATTGCCCACAATCCACAAAATATCGCCCGAGCTAAATTCAAGATCGAGCTGAGGATTTAGAATCCTTTGCCCTTGCCGCTCGACCCCGACCAAGAGTCCATCGAATTTTTCACGAATCAGTGACGATCTGACTTTGACGCCAATCAGTGAGCTCTGCTCTGTCAGAAGAAGAGGTTCGAGAGACATTTCTTCTGCGAGATTGCCCCCGCTGTCCTGATGAAGTTGTATCAAGTCCTTTTCAAAGGTTTCAATTTGCTCGTCCGATCCGATCAAGTGTAAGAGATCTCCGGGCATGATCATTTCATCGCGAGTGGGAGGTGAGATGAATCGATGACCCCGTTCCATTCCCGTAATAATAACTCCGTATTTTTCCTTGAGGTTCAGGTCAAACAGGCGCTTTCCAATCATCAATGATTCCGCAGGAGCTATGAGCTCAGCTTTATGTGCATCCCAAGGGACCATCACCGGCAAAGATTTTTGTTTCTTGTGTGTTCTATCAAGCTGACTGAGAAAGCGGCTTTCAAACCAATTATAAACAGGCTCGAGGTAGCGATACAAAAAGTAAAACAACACAGTAAACAGGATGAGGGAAATCCCTAAGACAAATTTAAGACCTACGAGTTGGGAAAGAAGGGATGTCAAAATCCCGAGAGCGAGGCAAAGTCTCAATCCAAGAAGAGTTCTTCGCAGATGAATGCTCATTTTAGTTTTTAAAAGCTCTCCGACTGTGGAATCTGAAGGTTTTGCAAAAACCAGAGCCCATAGAAAGGGACTCGCAAGGAGAATCGCTGAGCCAAGACTCAGGAACTGGGCCCATCGACGGTTGTCGAGTTCGGTCATGAGGAAGGGGTACAGAAACTTGGAAACGACGAGAAACAGCGCGACAGAGATAACAGCATTGATAAGAATTTTTTGGAAATAAGAAGTGATCACTTGTCTCCATTCGGGAGATGCTGAAATCAATCGTGAAGTTTCACTGTACTGTTGAAATTGAGCGATGAATTTTTGAGGAATCAGGTGACTGAGTCGGTGAACCAATACCTCTCTTTTTTTAAGTAGAAAAGGAGTGGTGAAAGAGGTCACTAAGCAGACTCCGACGGAGAGAGCATAAAGTTCCTCACCGGCGACTTTTCCGGCAATAGCGATGCCAGCAAAAATAAAAGAGAACTCGCCAATTTGAGAAAGTGAGATGCCAGTTTCAAGAGCAGCTTTGGGAGATTGACCGACCAGCATTCCTCCAGCGCTGGCAAAGAAAATCTTTCCCAGAATGACCGTTAAAGAAAGTCCAACGATCAGGCCTGGTTGATCGACAAAGACTTGGGGTTCAACGAGCATCCCCACAGACACGAAAAAAATGGCAGCAAAAAGATCCTTGATGGGACTTAAGAGCTTCTCGATGCGGTGCTGTTGTTCTGATTCGCCGATCAGGGATCCCATGATAAAAGCACCCAAGGCCGCGGAAAAGCCAGCTTCGGAGGCGATCACCACCATCCCTAAGCAGAAGGCCATGGAGGTAATCAGGGCTAATTCATCGGTCAGAAAGTTTCGAATGGCTTTGAGGAGCTGAGGGATAATAAAGAGTCCCGTCACAAACCATAACACAAGAAAGAAGCTCAGTTTTAAGGATTCAAGCCCTAAGGAAAGACCTGAAACTTCTTGGCTCAGTGTGAGGGTTGTGAGCAACACGATAAAGAGAACAGCGACGATATCTTCAACAATCAAGATTCCAAAGACCATGTTGGCAAAGCCTTTGGATTTAAGGTTCTGTTCTTCAAAAGATTTAATGATAATCGAAGTTGAAGAGATGCTAAGAATGGCGCCAAGGAAAAGGCTTGTGGTGGTGTTCCAGTCCATGAATTGTCCAAAGGCAAAACCCACAGCAAACATTCCCAAAATTTGAATCATGGCCGCCAAAACGGCAGGACCTCCCACGGAGGTCAGCTTCTTAAAGTTGAACTCAAGTCCTAAGCTAAAAAGCAGAAAGATAATTCCCAGCTCTCCCCAGACTTTGATGGCTTCAGAATCCTTGACGGTCGGAAAAAGATCAAAGGCAGGACCCACCACCATTCCGGCAAGCAAGTACCCCAGAATCATGGGAAGACGGAGGAAGCGAAAAAGCAGGGCGGTTCCTGCGGCAGTGAGGAGGATCAGGGCAAGGTCAGTAATGAGCTGAGGAAGTGTATGCATAGCAGAAGAATAGCAAAGCAGAAGCAATGCGTAAACACTTTGAATTTGATTGATAAATGGAGTCTTGAGTCATAACCGAATGGGATGACACCTTTGATGAAACAATATTGGGAAATTAAAGCTCTCCACAAAGAAGAAATCTTGCTTTTTCGCATGGGTGACTTCTACGAAATGTTTTTCGAAGATGCCGTGAAAGCAGCTCCTCTTTTAGGCATTGCTTTGACCTCACGAAATAAAAAAAGTGCCGATGAGACGCCGATGTGCGGAGTTCCGTATCATTCCATTTCAGGGCCCATTAACAAATTGCTTTCTCAAGGGCTCAAAGTCGCCATTTGTGAACAAGTCGAAGATCCCAAAACAGCCAAAGGGATCGTCAAACGGGCCGTCACAAGAATTCTGACCCCCGGGATGGTTTATGATGTAGAGACTTTGGAATCCCATCGCAGTTATTACATTGCCTCCTTTGATCAGGAAAGTTTATCCCTTTTGGATACAAGCACTTCTGAAGCGAAGTATTATCTCGCGAATCAGGAGCAAAGCAGTCAAATTCTGGATCTCATTCAAGTGGCTGAAATTCTCGTGAGCGAAGACGATCGGGGACTGGTGCCTGAAAAATGGCAGAAACTCATCAGTGTCCATAATGACCTCTGGCGAGCGTCGCAAAGCCTTCCCAAGTCAGCGCTTCGGATCTTGAGCTATGTTGAAAAAGCGGGACTCAGTCCTGAAGTTTTTGAGTCGCGGTTTAAATTGGAAACAATCTCAACAGATCGTCTGCATCTGGCTTCGACCACTTGTCGACACTTGGAACTCTTTGAAACTTACACGCAAAAATCGGAAGGGAGTCTCTACTGGGCCATTAATCGGACCCAGACTTCGATGGGAGCTAGACTCTTGCGGCAATGGATGACCTTTCCGCTGAGGTCTGAATCTTCGATTCAGGAGCGACAAGCTCGAGTGGATTCGTGGATCGCAGACCTGCCTCTTTTGAAAAAAGTTCGAGAGCTCTTAGGGAATATGGGTGATCTCGAGCGGCGGTTGACAAAAGCAACCGCCAACACCGCCAATGGAAGAGATCTCATTTCTTTAGCAGAGTCATTGAAGTATGGAATTGCAGCGTTGGAATATGCCCAGCACTTTCCAGAAAAGAATCAGAATTTGGCTCGTCTTGCAGAAAAGGTACTGAAGACCATTGTGGAAGAGCCCCCTCTCACCATCAAGCAGGGTTCTTTGATTCAAAAAGGAATTTCATCGGAGCTTGATGAATGGATTGAAATTTCGACCAATTCACAGGCTTTGGTAGAAAGCCTAGAGAAGCGAGAGAAGGAATCCACGGTAATTTCAAGTCTCAAAATTCGCTACAATAACGTGTTCGGGTATTACATTGAGATCACGAACACTCATAAAGATAAAGTTCCGGCTCATTATCTTCGCAAGCAAACTCTGGCGAATGCAGAACGCTACTATACGGAAGAACTGATTGAGCTTGAAAAGAAAGTTCTCAAAGCTCAATCCGTCAGAAGTGAACTTGAATTTAAGATCTTCGAAGATCTGAAAAAAGAGATTCAAGGAAGTTCCCCAGAAATTCTTTGGTTATCTTATGAAATTGCAGAGATGGATGTTTTATCCTCATTTGCTTTCCTGGCCCGGGAACGCTCTTATGTAAAACCGCAAGTGAGTGAGCAAGGTATTTCCGTGATCGGTCTTCGCCATCCCGTGATTGAGCAGTTTCAAAAGAGTCCGTTTGTGGCCAACGACTTCCGCTTAGATCAAGGAGAGCTTTTGTTGCTCACCGGACCTAATATGGCCGGTAAGTCCACATTCATGCGCCAGGTGGCTTTGAATGCGATTCTTCATCAGATCGGTTGTTATGTGGCGGCTGACCAGGCACAGCTCCCTTTGTTTGATCGAATCTTCACGCGGATTGGGGCTTCAGATCTCCTGACAGAAGGACTATCGACCTTCATGGTGGAGATGACGGAGACAGCGACAATTTTGAGTGAAGTGACAAAGTCCTCCTTGGTGATCATGGATGAGATCGGACGGGGAACATCAACTTTTGATGGAATGAGTTTAGCTCAGGCGATTTGCGAGTTCTTGCTCACGCAGAAAAGAGCTCTCACACTCTTTGCAACCCACTATCATGAGCTGACCGAGCTCGCGGTGAGCTATCCTCAGATGAGGGTGGGTCATCTTTCTGTGCAGGAAAAAGAAGGTAACATAAGATTTTTATACACATTCACTTCTGGTCCTGCAAAACGCAGCTATGGAATTCAAGTGGCAAAGCTTGCGGGTTTGCCGTCCACGGTGATTCACAGAGCACAAAAGCTTCTCCAAGAAAAAGAGTCAGGGTCTCCGATGGATTCACTGCAGCTTCCCCTGGTGGCGGTGAGTGAAGATCCCAAAGAACAAGCTCTGCAGTCCCTCATTCAGGAAGTGCAAGAGTTTTCCCTGTCGACAAAGACGCCCTTGGACGCCATGATTAAAATAGCGCAATGGCAACAGCAGATATCCAAGCCCTAATCCAGCTGAAGCTCGACCTTGAGCAAAAGTACCGTGATGAGAAATCTTCGGCCAGGGTGAGTTCTTATGGAAAAAAGAAATCTCGGGAGTTTTCGTTAGGGCTTGAAAAAATATTGAAAAAAAATTCCCTTTGGAAAAAAGCCCAGCCCATTCTTTTAGGAAGCTGGGCTGAAAAGACCCTGACTCATTCTAGTGACTATGAAGTTCTTTTTGTCGGTGATGAAGGCGCCGTCCAAAAAATCATGGAGGAGGCGACTCAAGTGGGTTTTCCGTTGCGCGGAAGGATGCCTCAGTCCCGGAAGAATTGGTTCTACCAGTGTGATTACCGAGATGAATTAGCTCTTTATCTCGCAAGAGCTCTTTTTCCTGGGGATGAGAAAGCTCTTCGTGAACAGTTGCAAAGGCGAAAGCGAAGTTTTCCCCGGGCCCGACTCTTGAAGCACATTCTTGAAGATCGACGAGGGCGAGAACAGAAATATGGTTGGTCGGTGGAGCCTCATCTGAAGCTCGGTCCTGGCGCTCTCAGAGACATCACGCTTTTAAAAGCTTGGTTTAAAATATTAGGAAAGCGCGCCGCACTTAAAAATCTCAGGCTGATTTCCCAATCCGAGGAAAGACTTCTTTCTGTGAGATGGTACTTGCATCTCTTTGGAGCCCAAAAGACAAAGAAAGATCAGCTCTTAAAGGAATTTGCTCTTGAGGTCTCTCAGTTTTTTAAAGCTGTTGATCAAAAACATTTCTACAAAGCTCTTTTTAAAGAATTTCAACAGGTTGATCGGATCTTTTTCGAGGTCTTTCCAAAGCACCAGGGGCAGAAACAGCAGCGCTCCTCGGTGATGAAGATTAAGGATTTCTTGCAAACGCCGGCGGAAAAGATTCCAACATTGTTTCGAGAGCAAAGATTAAGGAAATTGATTCCTGATCTTGAACGCCTGACCGGATATGTTCAGTTTGATCAGTATCATTTGTATCCAGCAGATAAACACATCGAGCGAGCCTGTGTTTTAGCAGCTGAGTTTATTGAAGGTCGATTTTCCTCAGAGCTCTCCGAGAAAGTGCACGAATGGCTCTTCCGATCAAAAATGATGTCTCCTCGAGATCAAAAAGAGAATCGAGAAACTTTGAAGCTTCTGGCCCTTTTTCATGATCTTTCAAAAGGTCTTGAGGGCGATCATTCAGAGGTGGGATCTCGGAGGACAGAGAAGATACTCACAGATTGGGGTGTTTCTCAAGAAGTGGCCCGCGAAGTGGCTTTTTTAGTGGCTGAACACCTGACATTTTCCCATCTCGCTTTTCGGAATCAGCCCGGTCAAATTGCAGTGAAAGAGGCCATTCATCAAAAGGGATTCACCCCCCGCAGGAGTGCTTTGCTGCTTGCGTTTACCATCATTGATATCTTAGCCACAAATCCTACGGCGCTCACATCTTGGAAAGAAACTTTATTAGAGCAAATTTGGAAGCATTATATTTCTGAGCCAGGACTTCTATGGAGAGGTTATGGTGAGATCGCACTGGATCAGATTTTGATTGATGAATTGGGCGAAGATTTTCTGGTCGAGGATTTGAAGTCCTGTGAGGTTTCTCAGCAGCAAAACCAAAGTCAGGATCTTCGAATTAAAGCGGTGAAAGGGATGATTTGGGTCCGACTCCACAATTCACAGGATCGGATTGGTCTCTTGGCGGATTGGTTGGTGCAGCTGTATTCCATCGGCGCTTCGGTGGATCAGGCCATTGTGATGACCCACGAGCGGATTGGCGTTTACGATTGGTTCAAAGTTTCTGGAGTGAGTGATGCAGAGACGCTGCGAAAGCGCTGGGCCTGGAAACAAAAGAAAGTGGAGTTCCCACAATATCACTTAAAAAAAGTCGAGATCATTGCTGAAGAATCCGCCGTCGTTCGCATCCTCATCAAAGGCGATGATCAAAAGGGTCTTTTAGCATACCTCGCTCAAGTGCTCTCAGGGCTTGGGCTCAGGATTATCGAATTGAGGGCGACCACTTGGGGGCAGAGGGTGGAGGACATCGTGGTGATCGAGCGCCCGCCGATGAAGACCGAAGAGCTCATCTCATTGATTCAGGGTCAGTTTTAAATGATTAGGCTTTTGGTTTTTGAGACTGGCCTCTTTTACCAGCCTGAGTTCCAGTATGGTTACGCCAGTTGTACTGGGGGTCATTTTTAAGGCGATTTTGCCAAGCTTCCCATTTCTTTTTTGGGAACTTGTGCTGGACGTTTCCTGACTCATCAAAAATATCTGGATCTTTTCCAAACAAAAAATCGAGGACAAATTTTCCAATACCCATATGTAACCCCTATCACAGACGCCAGATTAACTGGAAAATTTGGGGTCAGGCAAGAAAGATTAGATCGTTCTGGGATTGGCGCAGACATCAATGATGTCGAGCCCTGTGGACTCAGAAAGGCGCTTTCCTTTTTTGAAATGCTTATAGCAGGTCTGGGCTGCGCGTTCAAAAGCTTGGTCGTAGGAAGCCGCTTTTTGTGAGTAATCAAAGGTTTCCCCATGCATCTTAAAGCGAAAGGAATAGACTTTGGCACCAGGCTCTGTGGAGAGCCAGGCGTGACTGGAAACACTTAAGAAGAAGATGGATCCTAAGATGATCAGTGCCTTTTTCATGGAACCCTCCCATTGCTTTATCGTCATAACTCTTCTGAGAGCAAAGTCTGGGCCTTGGGGGTTTTCGTAATCCCGCTTTAAGACAGCCTAAGTATATGATTCAACAATGAAATATCGATTTACATTTCTCTCATTCTGAGACACTATCTGCGCTGTCAAGAGGGGGTTTTTCAGATGACTAAAGGCTCGACAGGAAAAATGAGACTGTTTTTAGGAGCTCTCTGTCTTGCTTTTCCTAAATTCATGGCCTGCCGGGATCTGTTGAGAAGTCCCACAGAGTTGAAGCGATTAGAGGCTTTGCCTCAGTTGAAACAGCTTCTCATGAAACGCTGTCGATAAATATGCTTGTCGAGCTGGTTCATCCAACTTTGAAGAAGTATCTTCCCCGCGATTTTCATCAAAGTCGCCTCCAGGAAATCAAAGCTGACTGCTCAAATTGCATCATGGCTCGACCAAAAAACAAGAAGAGCATTCACTATGACCCCCAATTAAAGTGTTGCACCTTTGAACCCTTTGTTCCCAATTTTTCAGTGGGCTATATCCTCAAACATCCTGAGCTTTCTGGTTTTGATGTTGTGAAAGATAAAATCAAACGCCGGGAGTATGCTCTCCCCATTGGGATGGTGGCTCCGATTCGGTTTCAGATGGAGTTTTCAAAACGAAAACCAGGGGATTTCGGACAGCGCAAAGATTGGCTTTGTCCTTATTATGATCAAAAATCCGAAGGCTGTGGAATTTGGCCAGCCCGAGGCAGTGTTTGCACCAGCTTCTATTGTCACAGCAGCTATGGTCAAAAGGGGCTCACTTTTTGGAAAGAGTTTGGGGACTCTCTTCACATTGTGGAAATGTCGCTCATGGAAGAAGCCCTGGTAGAGTTAGATTTTTCTCCGCGCCAAGTGTCTGATCTTCTCGGATACATGAACCGCACCAGCGCTACAAAAGCAGAGCTGAAGTCATGGGTATTGCCTGAGAAACAGTTCAAGCAGCTCTGGAATGGTTACGATCAGGATATTGAAGGTTTCTATCAGAAGACCTTGAACTGGGTTGAGAGTTTGACAGAGTCTGAGTTTTATCAATCCATAGGAGAGGTCGGAGAGAAGGCTTTGACCCGGACCCTAAAAAGCCTTAAATCCTTGGAATGAGTGTTTGTGATGAGCAGCAAAGACAAGTGATTCAGCTTCTTCAGGGTTTAGAGTCCTGGGAAGATCGCTACAAGAAAATCATTGAACTTGGAAAAGCTTTGTCGCCTCTTTCAGAGGCTGAGCGAAGTGAGTCCAATAAAGTCAAAGGTTGTCAGTCTCAGGTTTGGTTGGTTCCAGAGCTTAAGGAAGGAAAGGTCCTTCTTCGAGGCGATAGTGATGCCGTGCTTGTCAAAGGCCTTGTGGCCCTTGTGATCCAAGTTTACTCCGGCGGAACACCTGATGAAATACTCAGCACTCCGCCGCGTTTTCTGAAAGACGCTGGCCTTGAGAGCCACCTCACCCCCTCCAGAAGCAATGGACTCAGCAGTATGCTCAAGCAGATTCAGTATTTTGCTTTAGCCTACCGGGCTCTTCTGACTCAAAAACGCTAGACAAAGACCCCTCAAGTTTGGTTGGATTTAATCAACAGAGCGGGGGAAAAATGCACAAAAGGATTTTTGCATTTTTAGGTGTTCTATTCTCATTTCATCTTGTTCATTCTAAAGATCTAATTCAACCTCAGGCGATTTACGGGGACGATGGTCGACATGAGGTCTATGAAGGTGCAGCGATTTGGCAAAAGGTCTCTCAGTCTGTGGGAGGGTTCCTCTTTGCGAAAAGTTACACAGAGCTCAGTGATGGGGGAATTCAGATCCATCCAGAAACTCTCAAGCAGAGATATGAGCTCTGCGACGGAGAGAGCTTTGAAAACCAACCCCTGGGGCCTGACTGTTCGGGTTTTCTCGTGGGAGGTGACTTAGTCATCACCGCGGGGCACTGCCTCCGAGGGAAATCCTGTCCCCGAGGTGTGTGGATTTTTAATTATGAAAAAGAGCAGCTGGGGCGAGTTCGTAATCGCTACACGGCAGCTGAAGTCTACCGCTGTAGTGAAGTGCTCTCTGCGAGCAAAGGAGCCACTCAAGATCATGGTTTACTTCGTCTGGATCGTGCTCCGGGGCTTCCCTTTTTAAAATTGTCGATGAAACTTCCAAAGCGTGGAGACTCTTTGACGGTCGTAGGGCACCCTTCAGGACTTCCTAAAAAAATTGGGACTGGGGGAGCAGTGAGAGCTATAGCAAAGAATGGAGCTTACTTTACCACCAATTTAGATACTTTTGGGGGAAACTCTGGATCTCCGGTGATTTCTGAAAGCACGGGACTCGTTCATGGGATTCTGGTTCGTGGCGATGAAGATTATGTTCCGACGGAAGAAGGCTGCTCAGTGGCCAAGCGCTGTGAAGCAGAAGCTTGTGAAGGAGAAGATGCCACTTCTACTGTGTTTTTGGCTGAGAAGCTTTCCTCATTGAGTCCCGTAAGCTTTGCAAGTACTCGAGCTCAGAATCGCTAAACCCTGCTTTTTTACGTGCTTCGAGAGCGAGAGGTTCAATTCTTTTAGGGATTTTGTGGCGGATTGATTCCATTCTTTGAGGGAAATCCAATTCAGGATCGAGACCTTGTTCTTGACAAAGTAGCCGGTACCATCGGGAGCCAAATTCAACATGACCCACTTCTTCATGAAAAATGACTTTCGTAATGCCATGGAGAGGACTTTCAAGAACTCCGTCCAAACGCCGCAGAAGTGTGTCGCCGGCATCAAGACCGCTGCCTTCAAGGTATCTATGAACAATCAAAATTCGGTCAAGGAGGCTGTCTGAAGAGTCCGTGGCCTGCCATAAAAGAGTATGGACCGGCCAATCGCCCCAGTGATACCCCAGTTTTTCAATCCCATTCAGGCAAAGTTCCAGATGCCGCCCTTCCGATTGAGTGATCGCGGCCAGTTCTTCCCGAAAAAACACAGGGGCCTCAGGGAAATCTCTGAGCGTTCGAAGTCCTAACTCCATGGCCTGTAGCTCAATGCTCGCGAGATCATGAAGAAGCCGGGCTTGACCTTCCGTCGAGGAGAGTCCTTTTTTGTTCGGGTGAAACTCGGGTTTGAGCACTGTGATATCTCGCCCCGGCAAAGGGGGGGCTTTGGGGAGTTGCCGAGTCAGGCTCAAGTGCAGAGACTCGTCCAATTCGGAAAGCTTTAGTCTAACGCAGGTTGTTTCTATGCTCATAGTGTCTTGATCTCGAGGGTGACAGAAGAGGCCTCGAGATCTAGGATATTCATATGGGAAAAGGTTGGAAAAATACAATGAAAGCTGCGAATGCAGCAAAAAAAGGGGCTGCCTTCACAAAGGCTGCCAAAGAAATTCAAGTCGCGGCAAAACTGGGTGGGGGAAATCCAGAGTTTAATGCCCGCCTCAGAATGGCCATTGATGCTGCTAAAAAAGCGTCCTGCCCCAATGACACGATTGAGAGGGCTATCAAGAAAGGGACCGGAGGACTTGATGGCCAAATCATCGAAGAGATCACCTATGAAGGCTACGGCCCGCATGGGGTTGGGGTGATTATTGAAACTCAAACCGACAACAAAAATCGAACGGCACCCGAAGTGAGGCTTCTCTTTAAATCTCACGAAGGAAGTATGGGGGAGAGCGGGAGTGTGGCTTGGATGTTTGATCGCGTGGGGCTCATCGAGGCTTCCAAAGAGGGAAATTTTGATCCCGAAGAGGAAGCGATTGAAGCTGAAGCCAACGAAGTTGAAAAAATCGAAGACAGTTATCAGTTTTTCACAAGTATTGAAGGTCTTGAATCAACGAGGAAGGCCTTGGTGTCTCGGGGATGGAAAGTCACGACGTGTGAGCTTTCGTATAAGCCTAAAAACATTACGGAGCTCACGCCTGAGCAGCTCACTGCTGTTCATGAGTTCTTGAATGAAGTGGATGAGCATGATGACACTCATCGTGTCCATGCAACGATCAAGGGTTAAAATCTAAAAAGATTCATGAGGGGCAAGGAATCTCCATTGTCCCTCGGGTAAATTTCCAAGCTTTACTTTTCCAACGCGAACTCGCTTAAGCCCGAGAACTTGTAAATTCATCATTTCGCACATTCTTCGAACTTGGCGTTTCTTCCCTTCAGTGAGGACAAACCGCAGTTGATCTTCATTGAGCCATTCCACTCGAGCTCTCTTCAGCGGTTTGCCATCCATCTCAAGGCCAAAGCACAAAAGACCAAGTTGTTCTTTGCTGAGAGTTCCTCGCACGCGAACAAGATATTCTTTCTCAATTTCGCTATTTTCCCCAATGAGCTGTTTTGCCACGCGACCATCTTGCGTGAAAATCAGAAGCCCTTGAGAATCGATATCTAGCCGTCCTGCCACGGCAAGGCCCTCAAGATTTCTGGGATGATAGGGAGAGTTCTGTGGTTCCATTTGATTTTCTTTGTTCAAAAGGCGGATCGCGGGCTCGTAATCTTTCTCGGGTTGGCCAGATACATAACCGATCGGCTTATTCAGGAGAATTGTCACCAGGTCCGCTTGTTTCTGTTGAGCTTTGGCAGCGAGCTCGACCTTGTCGTGGCGAAAGACTTTGGTCCCAAGCTCCGTGATCCTCACTCCATTGACAAAAACAAGACCCTGTTCAATCAAAGTGTCCGCTTCACGTCGAGAACTCAGTCCAAGCTCAGACATGAGTTTTGAAAGTCGAATTTTCTCATTGTTTTTATCTTTGGGATCTGATGTCATATCCCAAAGAATATACGAGGAGTTTTAAGATGTTACAACTATTCATGATAGCTCTCATTTCAGTTTTTGCAGCACTCAGTTCGGCGAATTACAGTTCTGAGCTGTTTGAGCAAGGTTCCAGTTTTTCAAAAAAGCTCTATACTTTCGAGCTTGTGACGACCACTGAGGGAGATGTCTTGAAGTCGAAAGCCCAATACAAAGCTCTTGATGGCTCAGTGGTTGTGGAAGAGCGAGCAACACTCAAAGCCAGCACGGCCGAGCTCGTCAGGCTTGAAGTGGATCAGAATCAAATCGGGGCTAAAGCTGTGATTCAGGTCGAAGGAAACAAAATCTATTTTACAAAAACTCAAGATGGAAAAGAAAAGAAGGCCGATGAAAAGAAGGCCGACACTTTGGTTGTTTCTTCGAACTTTCAATCTTTTGTGAAATCTCGATGGGCTGAAATTATGGCTGGAAAGACGATCGGCTTTCGTTATGGCGTATGGTCTCGTCTAGAAACAGTGGGTTTTGAAGTGTCCAAAGTGGGAACTGAAAAGATTGGCAGTGAAGAGGCCGTTGTGATTCGAATGAAGCCTTCAAGTTTTGTTATTGCAGCTTTGGTGAAGCCTTTGACCTTTAAGTTGGCGAGTGATGGATCTAGAATTCTTCAAATGAACGGTCGAGTCCCACCCATGCAGAAAATAGGCTCTGAGTTCAAAGATTTAGATGCCGAAGTTATGTATAAGTATTAACAACTGACTCAAAATCCTGTCCCTTCAGCAGAACGCCGTCCTCTAACTACCTAACTCAATAGAGAAAAAAAGGAAATCGGACGGAATTTCTGTTTCTTGTTTTACAAGAAACAGAAATCACCAACGAACACGCAGATTTCGTAAGTAAATGTTGGCTCCATTGAGGCGGTAGCAGAGACC
>JBKCXY010000074.1:0-4984 GCA_046315835.1 Pseudobdellovibrionaceae bacterium
TTGGATGATGATCAAGCCACGGGTCCGCGTGCTCTCTTAAAGTCCTTTCTGCGTCTCAAGAGTTTCGGGTAGCTTGAAAAAATAAAAACCTACATTTTCTCAATCAGTGGGCAAAGAAACTCGATGGTCGGATCGATGTTCAATGACGTAAACGAAAACTGTCATGAGCAAAAAGAGCGGTGCCATAACTCCGTCGACAGCAAGCGGAAACCCTAAAATCGCGTTTGAGTAGCTTGCACCGAGATGGTCGAAAAAGAAGCCCGCAAGAGCAAAATCTCTGACTTTAACTGATCGGCTTTGCCAGATTCCAAGTAGTCCCAGAATTTTTAAAAATCCTAAAAATGGCGCGAGATAAAGAGGGTATCCAAGTGTTTTCATTGAAGTGGCTACGACTTCAGTGACAACAATGTCAGAAATTGCCGACCCCAAAACAAATAACGTAAAGACGATTTTGGCTGAATATCTTTTAAAAAAACTAACCTTCATTTTATCCCCTGTTTTTCTCTTAAACATTTAGGCTACAGAATGCACCGTAACCAGGCGTCCTTTTACTTTTCCACTCTCAATCAGTCGATGCCCCTCTGCGATGTGACTTAACGAAATTCGCTCTTGAATGAACGGTACTAGAATCCGCTTCTCGATTAGGCCAAAGAGGAATTCGAGGTCTTCTTGAAACTTCGCTGGATCGGTGGTTTGACTCGTAGAGATATCGTAAAAAATAACTTTCTTTTTTTTAGCGAACTTAAAAAGTGAAACCCTCAAAAACTTAAACGCCAAGTACATTTTCTTTAAGAACCCTGGCGTTTTTTTGGTATCTTTTGCCCGCCAGGCGCTTCGCAGCCCAGCGAAAACTACTGCTCCGTCATCACTCAAAAAACTTCTTAATTTTGTCATGGGCAAATCGCCTGTGAGATCAATAATCAGATCAAAAGGCTTTTCAGCGAGCTTTTCTAAGTTTGAAATATAATCTGGAGTGTCGTAATTAATTGCGGTAGCTCCGGCTGACCGGACAAAGTCGGAGTTTTTCTCGGAGCTAATCCCGACAGCTACAATTTCAAATTGCCGAGCTAGCTGCAGTGCGGTCATGCCACTCAAAATCATGACCTCTGCTTCAGCGCCGTCGATTTCTTCTGGCACTCTGACTAGCAAAGAATCTGAGGTATAGAACAGATCTGAGTTTGATCCAATTTGTGTGAGAGCCGCGACGCGATCTCCAACTGAGAACTGAGCAAAAGCTTCGGGGCCTTTTTTGTCTACTCTGCCCACAAGCGAATATCCCAGAATAAATGGCAATTCTGGTTCCATTACGGGGTACAAATTTCGACGTAACAAAATGTCGGTAAAGACGAGACTTGAAGCTTCCACACGAATTCGAACTTCGTGAGCGTCCGGTTCTCTTTTTGGAAGCTCGACAATCTGAATGGATGAGGGATCGCCATACTTGCTCATTCGAGCTGCCCGATAAATCATTTTTTGTGCCTCCAAACCAAATCTAAATTTTTCTAGATGAGATTTTATCTGAGTTTAACGAAAGATTGGCAAATTGACTAGGCGTCTAACAGTAGATACACTGTTCGTTAAAGACGAACAATTCCACATGTAATGAGGCGCCATGGTTAATGTTGATCGACTCCTGATATTTATGAAGGTCGCGAATGAGGAAAGCTTCACGCTTGCAGCTCAGAAACTTAAACTCTCAAAATCTTTCGTCAGCGAGCAGGTCTCAAAACTAGAATCTGAGCTAGGAATACCGTTGTTTCGAAGGACAACAAGAAGCCTGGCACTAACACAAGAGGGTACTGATCTGCTTGGTGAAGTAAGAAAACTTGAGGATCAACTTACCCAGATTGAAATTTCGATCAGCGCAAAATCGAAGACGGTTCAAGGTCAGTTGCGAGTGACTGCCACAAATGAAGTTACCAACTTTATCATCTCTCCAGCACTTCCTCGTTTTCGCAGACTCTACCCAGAGCTCAAGGTGCAAATTTTAAGTACTGATCGAATTCTCAATTTAACAAACGATAAAATTGATCTTGCTATTAGAATTGGTAACGCAGGGACAGATCGACTTATTCAAAAGAAAATAGCCGAAGTCTCCAGCGGACTTTTTGCTAGTCCAAGTTTCGTTGCAAACAAGCTGTTTGCAACTGTATCCGACTTGGCAAAATTCGATGTCTTTGGCTTTGAGGGTTCATCGAAGGTCGAAATGAGATCCGAAAACGAATCTTCGATAGTCAAAGTTGCTAACCTGATCCAAATAGATTCGATATCAGGTCTTAAAGAGTTCTGTATTCATTCAGGTGGGCTTTGCATTTTACCACGCTCTGTTTGCAGCGACGCCTTAGCAAATGGATCTCTCATCAATGTTTTACCAACATGGTCGACAAAACCTGCACCTATATTTTTTGTGTTCGAGAAGGCGTTATCTACTTCGCCTCGAATAAGAGCCTTTATGAACTTTTACACAGCTGAATTCGCCCGCCAAAACCTTTAGTAATTCGCAGGCGACTTAAATTTGCCCCGTTAGTATGTCTTTACAAAATGAGTTAGCAGTTCGAGTGTCCGCTTCTAGGCTCCGGATATCCAGCAGGGCATGAAGGTATATTGATTTATTTTTCGGAAAAAATGGCTCGGTCGATTGAATATCTCCCGCTACCTTTGATAATCATGGACATCGGCTAGGATGATTGCTTAAAATTGCCGTTTGTGGCCCTTTGTGGTCTTTGACACAACAGACCCCTATGATTACGATAACTTAACTAGATGGGAATAAGCCCATCCATTTTCCCTCCTCTCGCAAAAAGGGGTTCTCCGCCCAATGAGCGGGTTTTTTCGTTTCTGGGTGCTTTTACTCCCCGTTATCCTCGTCGCCCAAGACTGTGATCAGGACTCGGTAGCCTGATCTTGAAGCGTGGTCTTCAACTTGCTTGGACAATGACTGATAACTTGTTTTCTTTTCTGGAAACACCAACGCCTTCAAAAAAATTTCAGCGTTTTGACTATTGAAAGAAAATAGTGATGGCAAGGCATTAGCAACGATATCTAAATTCTTTGTTCCGCGAGGATCAAGACCAGGATTCATTTCTGCTTTCAAACTGAAAAATGGCAGCGTGTAGTAAGAGTAACTATTACAACCTGCCCAATAGATCATTTGATAGTCTGCAGTGAGTGAGTACTTGTCGGACTGACCCTGCAGCATGGATTTAAATTGAGCGGCATCAAATCCGCTCCCCACCCTTGAATGACCAAACCAACCAAAGAAGCCCTCATGATCGACAGCGAAGCTACGTGCAAAGAGATTCATTTGATCAATGTCAGCGGCGGCCACAGCACGGATGCGAAGACTCTGCCCGTCCTTCAGGCCACTCCACTCAAGACCAATCACTCGGTCACGATAATCTCCGTAGATTTTCGAACTTACGGTTGTTTCTTTGAGCTTTAACTTCTTAGCAAGAACTCTCGCGGAGGAAACAAAAAATCGAAATTGCATCAATCCATAGTCTTGACTGGTCATCGGGTCTTGATTCACTTCATCTTTGACCGGACCAAAAGCAAAGGTCATGGCCACTTCATTTCCACTCTCCGTGGATCTCACCATGCGTGAGTAACTCGGATAGGATTGAGTCGTCTCTACTTCAGGCGCGCTCAATTTCACATCCACGGTTTGATAAGAAGATCCTTCGCGCTGATCACAACCAGGTCGAGTGGGGTCCCAGAAATACCAAAAGAAAGACCATGTCGCGTGATCTTCATCATAGCGATCAGTGCAGTTGAGCCACTCTTTGGTTTCAAGGCTCTTCTCGCTGTAAGGAACTGGCATTTCGAATACATTCTGATCAGCGACCGAATCATGCAGCAAAAGCTTTCCGTGCACCACATAAGGCAAAACAACAAAACCATTCTGAAGCTTTGCTTCGGCCATTTGTAGCGAAATCTCAGTGCCCGTCTGCAATCCGCCCAGACTGCGATAAACCAGAGGTCCCACCATGTACTGCAATACTTTCTGAATTTTCCAATCCAGAGTTCCCTCTGACTCTCGTTGAAAATCCGCCATGCTTTTATGCTGAGTCTTGTAAAGGGCCTCAAACTCAAACTTCTTCTCGGCTCCCGCTGGGGCGTAGAGCTCAGAGTCTTTGCCCCTTTGCCCTTCTATCTGCGAAACTTGAGAAGCACGCGGGCCTCCACAACCTGCCACAGAAGCTGCCAAAGCCATTGCCGTGAAGAGTTTTGCACCCAGATTTCCCATAGAACCCCCGAAGTTTTTTATTCAAAGGCCCATGGCTCTTGCAAAATGCTGGACCAGGGCAAAATGACCTCATGGAAAGATAATGGGGATCTCAGAAAAATCATGGGACAAGCTGACCCAAATCAATGTTCATTGAGGGGACTTAATGTAGCGACTCGAATTGACGGGGCAAAGGCTTACAAAACCTTAGAGCAAAATCGAACAGGTGTTCGACGTCCCGTCTTTGAGATTTGGCTCTCGTAGTATTTCTCTACGCGGTCCACAACGGCCTCGTACGCGCGGCTTCCAGGCTTGGCAGAAACTTCATCCCAAGAGGCTAAGCCCTTCTTGAGCAAGGTTTCAGCGATTCGAAACTGAGAAAAATCGTGAGAATCCCCGGGGATGATTTCTCGGTCTTGCAAGTCAGAAACAAATCCGCGAAAAGGATTATTGGTGGTCTCGAGCACCGTTTCAGGTAGATCACTGACCTTGATTCTTTGAATTTTGGTCTCACCGCTGTCAGCGCGAGTCCAATTCTCCAAGTAAGATCGATTTCCTGTGCTGAGGTATCTTTCAAACTCAGAGGTTGAAAGCTGAGCTTTATTTTTAGTGACTCGAACTAAAACATAATTCAAGGGCCGCCCTCGTTCATCAACAAAGGTTGTACGGATGGCTTCAGGCCCATAGGTACGAACGTACATTTCAGCCAAGGCTCGCGTGGTGTGAGTGCGATCGGTGAGATACCCCAAAGCTGGATAA
>JBKCXY010000075.1:0-1429 GCA_046315835.1 Pseudobdellovibrionaceae bacterium
GATCGAGATAAAATTCTTCTCGGCTTCTCACAGGGCGGATTTTTCCTCCCCTTTCTTTGCCGAAAACTCACGCGCTTAAAAAAAATGTTCGCTGTAGGTTCGGCTTTTCGAAGCGAAGACTACCAGACGACTCTGCCGGTGCCTTTAGAAGCCCTTCATGGAACTGAAGATGACATCGTTCCCTTTGCGGTGGCCGAAGCCTCATTTCAGGACCTTCAGTCGCTGAATCCACAAGGGCGCTTTTTTTCATTTCCTGGACTAGGACATAGTATGAATGACGAGGCACGAGCTTTACTTTTAGAGCGAATCGAAGAAGTATTTTATGAAAATCGAGGTTGATTGTGTGTGCTGAGTTCACGCCAGGTCAACCGCTCGAAGTTGAAAAACTTTTGCAAGGCCTGGCTCACCTCAGAATTCTCTTTGATCCCACGAAGTATCAAGGGGATCCTCATCAAAGCTCACGAATTTTTCCCCATCAATTAGCGCCGATCATTTTCTGTGATCCCAATTCCCGTGAATTTATTTACCAAGAAGCTGAGTTCGGCCTGATCCCCCACTGGTGGAAACCTCAAGCCAAAGAAAAAAGGCCCCGCTTTGCCACTTACAACGCCAAACTTGAAAGCATTGAAGAAAAAGCCTCTTTTAAGACGGCCTTCAAAAACTCACCTTGCTTGATCCCGATTGATCAGTTCTTTGAAACTTCAGATCCTGAAATTACTGCCCATGAATTTTCGGGACATCGAGTGGGTTTTAGCACAGGTAAGCCACTTTGGGCTGCTGGGGCTCGGGAAGAGTGGCTTCAGCCAGAAACGGGAGAACTGATTCCTTCTTTCACAATCATCACGACAACACCTGATGAGGCAATTTTGAAAGTGGGCCACGACAGGTCCCCTGTTTTTCTCAACACCGAAACAGCTCTTTCTTGGGTTCAAGAAAAACAGAACGCTCCCCAAAAGTTTCTCTTGGACCACGCTCTGAATTTGGCTTCTGATTGGCAAATCACAAAAGATCGAAAACTAAAGAGCCGCTAGATCTGCAGTGATCAGATCTCACACTTCTCATCATCGCAATGTAGATTCTTATTCTTTGGCAAGAACGGACGAATCTTAGCAAAAGCTGTATAACCGACCTCAAGCAAAGGACGAAGGGCACGATTCTCTGCGAGGGGTACTAAAAATTGATACTGGGGAAGGACTTTCCAAATCTGAACAAAGGCATCCACTCGTGTATGAAACTTTCCATCGGCCGTTTGAGTGTGCATCACTTGGCGTACTTTTTTTCGATCCAGACCGAAGCTTTCAGCATTAAATTTGGGATGTGAGATATCGACGAAATCGATTTTGTTTTCGCGGTCTTTTTTCATGTACTGCTGGATTTCGAAGGCACAGAGGCGGCATTCGCCATCATAGAAAACTTTGAGCTGTTTTGC
>JBKCXY010000076.1:0-12302 GCA_046315835.1 Pseudobdellovibrionaceae bacterium
CCCGGACAAATATCTATTTTTCCAGATAACTAACAACACGACTCTGATCAAAGAGCGTGTCATCCACGAGAATATTTCCTTCAATGGATTGGACTCCTGTTCGAAGAAAAGCGTTCACTAAAAACCACATCGATTCTGAGACAAACCCTGGATCACCGGCCCCTTTCAGAACAAGGTCCCCTTTCAAAACATTTTTCTCAATCCGCGCTTCAGAAAGAAGAACGGTCTTGAATTTGGTGCCTGGAGGAAAGGCCTTCAGAGCCGCTGCCGCAGTCACAATTTTTGTTGCTGAAGCAGGAATCATTTGCTGCTGACCACTCAATTCGTAAATGAGCTCCGAAGGACTCTCTGCTGTTGCCACATAGATTCCAAGACCCTTAGGACCTAGACCACTGTTTTCAACTTTGCGCTGCATAGCTTTTTTTAAAGCGACTTTATCAAATGAACCCAACGACGGTGGTGTCCAAACAAAAGCAAGCAACAGGACCAGAAATAGAACGTTCATACTGCACCTCATTCTTAGATTATGGTAACTTCGTATTCGAAATGAAACACCTGCCGCTTGTCGTTATTGTTGATGATGATTCTGCTATTCGGGATGCCCTCCAAAGACTGTTTCGAACAGACTTTGAATGTGTCGCTTTTGAGTCTGTCAAAGAGGCCCTCGAATTTTTCAAACGACAAAGCCCAACCATTGCTCTCGTGGACTTTCGCCTTCCTGATGGGACAGGTCTAGAAATTCTCGAATATCTCAAGACCTCCTCTCCGCTCACCCTCAGAGTCATGCTGACAGGGACTTCTCAACTCACTGACCTTGACGGCCACATGGAAACAGGCCTCATTCAGAGATTCTTTTTGAAGCCATGGGATAATCAAGTGATGCGTCTTCAAATCAAGGAGGCTTTAGCACAGGCTAAAATGAATCAACAAATCCTCCAACTTGAGAATGAATCAAGAACAGACGCGATTACTGGGCTCTTGAATCGTCGAAGTTTTGAGAGAATTTTCTTTCAAGAAATGGACCGAGCCAAGCGTCATCAGCGCACTCTTTCCCTGCTCCTGATTGATATTGATTCCTTTAAGCAGCTCAACGATCGCCGAGGCCATCCTGAAGGTGATCATGCTCTTCAATCGCTCGCTCAAATTCTTGTCTCTCAGATCAGATCTATCGATTTCGCCGCACGAATTGGGGGAGACGAATTTGCCGTGCTTTTGCCAGATACCTCCCTCGACAAAGCCAAGCATGTTGCCGAGCGCATTCTTAAGAATTCTCAGACTCCGTCGGTCAGTATTGGCTTAGCGAGCTTTCCTGAAAATGCAGTGGAGGCTCAAGAGGTTTGGAACCTGGCCGATCAAGCACTGCTCCAGGCTAAACAAAATGGTAAGAATCAGCTCTTTCTCTGCTCTCTCAAGACGGTGGTGAATCGATGAAAAAACATGAATGGCTCTTTGTTTTTGTTCCTCTCATCTTGACTCTCTTCATTGACCAGGTCACCAAGGCATGGGCTGATGGTCTTCAAGGAATCATTAACTGGGGTATTTTTGGATTTGTCCTCCATCATAACCCTGGCGCCATGCTTGGGCTGTTTTCAGATCTTCCTCCTGTTCTTCGCGTCGTCACCCTCTCGACTGGCGGAGCTTTTCTTGTTTGTATCTATGCGATCATTCAGTATTTACTACCCATCAAATCATTGAAGCTGCGAATTGGCCTGTCCATCTTGCTTGGTGGAATTCTGGGAAATGTTCTCGATCGAATTCTTTATGGCTATGTCATCGACTTCATCGTTGTGGGCAATGTGTCCTTTTCAAGTCCCGCTTTCAATATGGCAGATGCACTTCAGTGGATTGGCTATGGCCTCATTGTCTGGGCCATCATTTCTGAAGGAGAGCTCCTATGGCCTGAGAACAATGCCCGAAAAAGATACTGGATCAACTTGAGTTTCCAGCTGAAATACTGCTTTTTTCTCTTCGGCGTAGGCTTAGGCATTGGCCTGATTGCTTTGGTTTTCTCCTTCACTTATCTCCGAGTGACCATGATTGAGCTGGTCGGACACAACGATTTTGTCTTGGATAAATTTCTTTATCCCTTTGCAATGACGTTTTCGTTTCTAACCTTGGGATTTAGTGTGGGCCTCTTTGCGATTGGAAAGCTCATTTCCCATAAAATAGCGGGTCCCCTGTATGCTTTTGAAAAATTCATGAATGACACGATGGCCGGAGTCAATCGCCCCTTTAAACTGAGAACCAAAGACGAATTCAAGCATCTTGAAGTTCTTGGCAAGAAAATTCAGGACCATTTGATTCAGAACCAAGTTCTGACAGCGACACCTCTGAGTAAAGAAATCACTGCAGAGGAACAAGAGATTCAAGGTGCCCTGGAGGTTGAAGCCCTCGAGCAAAAGAAACCTCAATCGTAAGCAACAGCCACGTCTTTCATTTTTCCAATATAAAAACGTTTGTTCGTGGCATCTTTGTGACAAAGTGCCATCACATAGTCTCCATCAGGATTGCGAACGATTCCAAACGGGGAAATTCGACGAACTTCCGCTCCCTTAGATCCTCCTTCATAAACGAGATCCAGAGGGCGTTGATCTTCGATGGCTTCCACCACTTTGACGAACTTTATGTCTGAATTATCTAGGATTTGGTAAGCGCTCCAGTGAAGATCTTTCCCCTGGAGGCCAATCAAATCAGCAATTGTTGCTTGAGCGCCGGCTCGGCGAAAACACTCGAGAGCCACTTGGAGGCAAGCTCTTGCATCATCATTCGCTCGGTGAGCTTGGCCCCCATCAATTTTTAGATAGCTTATCAAAGTCTGTAACTTGTGATTGTGGGACTCAGGAATGAGACGTCGAGACAACAAAGAAGAGCAAAGAACTGGCTCCTGAGGAAAGGGAATACGATTTCTTTCAAAATCGACGGCCACAAAACCCAAATCAAAAGGAGCATGATGTGCCACGAGAATCGCATCCCCCAAAAAATCCCGAATCTCAGAAATTTTCTCTTTCATTGGAGGAGCATCCTCAACCATTTCATTGGTGATGCCGTGGATACTGATATTGAAGGGAGTCATGGGATGCTTCGGTTTGAGCAAAGTCTGATACTCTGCAATCACTTCACCAGCTCTCCACTTGACGGCACCAAACTCAACAATGTCTGCACCCAGTGGATAGGCTCCCGAGGTCTCTGTATCGAAAGCAACAAATGTGCATTTTTCCCAAACTTGATTTAATTGACTCATAGCTCTCGGTACCACCTTCCTCGGCGAAAGTCTAGCGATCGAGTTGTTCATTGGGTCTTTATTCAAGACTGAGATATTCTCAATCTATGAAAAAAATCTGTTTCCTTAGCTTTGTCGTCTTCTTTTTCAGTACTCAAATCACCAAGGCTCAGACCGCTGGTAGTTCGGCAGGTTCTGGCGGCGCCACCTCTTATGCAAAAATAAATCTCTCAACAAACAATGTTGAAAAAGGACTCACTCAAACACAAGGCGATCCTGCTTTTCAAACAGAGCTCGGCAACAAATTTGGAGAACAAGGTCTCCTGGCGCTGAAAGCCTCCAACGTCGCCTACGAAAATTTTGACTCTCACTTGCTTGTGCGAGGGATTGGTTCCTATAAATTTTTGTTCTCTGCCAACGCAGATTTACGGGTCAAACTGGAATACAATAAGTATTTTAAGGCCGCCGGGCGCGATGGCTACAATTTTGGAATTGATCTTGGTCTCTTTGGATATCGCTTCTTGCTCGAGACTGAAAACAATTTTGAAGGAAGCAAAACAGAGAGAACCTGGTTTGCTTTCCAAAGGGAGTTCTCCCTCCCTTGGTCATTATGGTTAGATTTTACAGCGGGATACTCACAGCTGAAGGCTGATGGACTCAATGCCTATCTTGACACTCGTTCTGCTCTGACTTACAAAGGCCTTCCCATGAATCTTGCTCTCGTGAATACTTTCAACTCACAAAGCAGCCAGTTCGGGAAACAGGGTGATATTGCTTTTTTCCTCGAAGCTTCCATTGCCTTTTAGTTATTCTCTTTTTTACTTTTTTGTTCAGCGGCCTGCTTGACGAAATTCTCGTAAACAGACATTTCAGACGTTGGCTTTCCGAACGCTTTCTCAAGCTTTCGCCATTCTTTGCCATCTGAACGAATTGGCTTTTGTTTAATTCGAATATTGATCATTCCCAGTGGCCTTGAACTTTGCCCTTCAATAAAATCTTTTTTGTCTTGGACAGCAATCGCTCCATTCACATTGACTGAGGAAGATTCAAGCCCCGCCTCAATCCGATTTCTCACCAGTGACAGACGTTCCGCAGCGGTGCCGCGGGCGATCTCTGGATCACTCCCAGGAACGGACTGAAAAAAGAGTCTCGAAGTGACATAGACTTCCGCCTCTTCCAGACCTGTCGTGATGGCCTTTAACTTATCCATCAGGCCCACGAAATTGGCATTGGGAACTGAAGTTCCCCTCCCAAAGAGTTCTGTGTCAATGATATCAAACTCAAACCCATCCGGCGAAACTTCAAAATTCTTCGCAGCATCACCGAGCTGGTCCGCCATGTAGGCGGCAACAACCTTTTCAGATCCCATATCCAAGAGATTGGGTGTCTTATCAATCGGCTCTAAAAACTGTTGAAATGCTTTGAGTGGCTCGTTGATCAGATCAAGAAAGAGCTTCTCCAAAGTGATTTCGACTCCAAAATTTTGAAAGTTATATTCAATGATAGAAGGTGTTGAGAAATAGTCAGAAACGGCCTTCTTCGTCTCTTCATTTTGACCTAACAACCACATCACAAGAAAAAAGGCCATCATCGCTGTCATGAAGTCAGCAAGGGCAACTTTCCAAGCTCCCCCGTGCCCACCGGCCACGATGGTGATCTTTTTGATGATGATTGTCTGACCTTTTTTCTCAGCAGCCACGTGTCTTCCTTATTCCTATGCAGCTTTCTTAATTTCTTTGGTTGCCTTATCCATTTCCTCAAACGTTGGACGTTCTTCGGGCTGGATCGATCTTCGCGCGTACTCTACACAAACTAGGGGCGGGGCGCCTTTTTGAAGTGATACCATGGCGGCCTTGATACAGCCTAAATATCTGCCCTCAGCTTCAATGTCTGCATTCATCTTCGAAGCAATAGGACCGATGAGACCGTAAGCTCCAAAAACCCCTAACATGGTTCCCACAAGTGCGGCTGCGACTTTGGCACCGATCACTTCCACCCCGGCAGTCAGGTAATCCATGGTTTTCACGATACCCAAAACCGCGGCAACGATCCCGAGACCCGGAAATCCGTCAGCAACCGCTTGGACAGCATGTTGAGCTTGGTGCTCTTCAGCATGAATTGCTTTCAAATCGAAATCGAGAAGATCATCCACATCATAAGGTGAAAGATCCGCCGATAAGGTAATTTTCATCGTGTCACAAAGGAAATGAACCGCGTGATGATTATGCATAAAGCTAGGATAAGCCGTAAAAATCTCTGATTTATCAGGATTTTCAATATGCTTTTCAACGGCCTGTGGTCCATCTTTTCGGAAAAGCTGAAACAACTGGAAGAGCATTTGAAGAAGTTGAATATACTCTGCCTTAGTGGGTCCCTTCTTTGTCAAAGCTTTCATCCCCATGGAGAAGCCCATCTTGATGATCTTCATTGGATTAGCGATAAGGTAGGCTCCGAGTGCAGCTCCCCCGATAATCATCATTTCAATGGGCGCGGCTTTGATGATGACCATCATATTACCGCCGGCGATGAGGAATCCGCCGAACACCATCCCGAACACAACAAGTATACCTACAAAACCCATAGTTTACCTCTCCAGTGCATCTATCGGCGCAACTCCTTTAACCTTGAAGGAACTAGGTCATGATCTAGACTTCTGTCGAGCCACACAGACTTTGGTCTTGCACCGCGATCAGCCTATCCTTTGCCAGGAACCTGACCGATAAATAGCTATGAAGAAAATCACCCCATCCCCCTTGAAAATTTTTGGCTTTATCACAAGCCTTCTTTTTGGGATGAGTTTTCTTTCGTTGGCTTACGCGGATTCAGAGTCCGAGAATCCTCTTCAAATTGAAGCTCAACTGATTCCAGCTTCTGTTGATCCCCAGCAAATTGTGGAACTGAGACTCAAGCTCCGCCTTCCCGAAGGTTATAAGGCCTACGAGGATCAATTCAAACTCAAGGTCACCCATGGAAGATCCACCGGGGAATCAGTCAAAGTCGCCTCATTCAAAGTGACTCCGACAAAAGCATTTTTTGATAAATTCTCAAAACGCGAAAGAACTGGCGTTACAGGAGAGTCCATCTTGACCGCTCCTGTTGAAATGCCAGAGAAGCTTAACCTGTCCGAAGATGAATTGAAAATTGAACTGACCTATCAAGCGTGCACAGAAACCTATTGTCTTTTCCCCCAGGTGAAAGAGGCTCGTGCCCACTTTACGGTGAAAAATTTGGCTTCGCAGACAGATAAGTCTTTCTTCGACTGGAATTTTGAACATGCTTTTTCGCAGGGGCTCTTCTGGACCTTTGTTTTCGTTTTTATCTTTGGAATTCTCACGTCTTTCACTCCTTGTATTTTTCCGATGATTCCAATCACGCTGGCTGTCCTTGGGAGGGAAGCTCACACTCGCAGCAAATGGCAAAATGCAGCTGTGGCTCATCTCTATGTTTTTGGAATTGCACTGACCTATGCCTTACTCGGAGTTTTTGCGGCGTCGACAGGAGCCCTCTTTGGATCATTCATGTCACATCCTCTTGTTTTGGGCTTTATGTGTTTCATTTTCTTCGCCATGGCCCTATCTATGTTTGGCCTTTTTGATCTCAACCCACCGCAGTTCATTCAAAACTATTTAGCGCACAGGAAATCGAGTGGTTACTTGGGGGTTTTCATCACCGGTGTTTTAGCAGGGGTTGTTGCCAGTCCCTGCGTAGGTCCTGTCCTTGTTGCCATTCTTACTTACGTGGCAAAGACTCAAAACGTCACTCTGGGGTTTTGGCTGCTGTTTGTCTATGCCCTCGGCTTAGGACAGCTTTTCATTCTGTTGGGTCTTTTTTCAAGCCTCACCAAAAAACTGCCCCGCTCTGGCCCATGGATGGAAGGAATCAAACACTTCTTCGGGGTTCTGATGATGGGTGGTTTTTTCTACTTCTTTGATCTCCTGGTGGATGATCGGATTTTCGATTTTGCTTTAGGTGCGACTTTAGTGACCCTTGGCTCTTTATTTGGTGCCTTCAGAATTCTTCCTGTAGATAGCCGGCCCTTTCAATTGATCAGAAGAGGCTGGATGCTCGCTCTCGTCATTCTCGGTTCTGCATACATTGTGTCAGCAGCGTTTGATCTCAGGACAAAGCTCAATTCAACTTCGCTCCCAGTGGCTGAAAAAAAATCTGTGAATGCCCAAGTCTTAAATGAAGAGAGCTACCAACTGGCGCTACAAAGTGGCAAACCCCTCGTCATTGATTTCTGGGCAGAATGGTGTGCGGCTTGCTATGAGCTTGAGAACAAGACATTTCCTGACCCTCGAGTTCAAGAACGAATGAAAAGCTTCACTTTTCTCAAATTCGATGCCACCAAAGGTTCTCCAGAACTGGACACCTACAAGAAAAAATATGGAATTGTGGGTTTACCTACTTTGATTTTTTACGACTCGCAGGGGAAGCAAATCTTGCAAGAAACTCTGACCGAGTTTGAGCCTCCCGAAAAATTTCTCGAAAGACTCAGCCGAGTTCAATCACAGTCGTTTTAAGCGCGAAATTTCCATTTTTGCTTCGTTCAGAGCTGCTTGAGCAGAAATCATCGCCGCTTCTTTATCCGCGAGCATCTTTTGCATCTGATTCACTCGAACTTCAAAACCTCGAATCACTGTGTTGTGGCGATCCACCATCTCTTGAATCTTCAGATCCATGGTTTTTCGCTCCCCCAGCCGATTTTGAATCTGAGCGATTTTCTGAGCCGCTTCAAGATTGAGTAATTGATCGTTCTGTTCGAGCTTCACTATTTGCTGTTGGACTTTTTCAAATTTTGCTTGTGTTGAGCGAATAAACTCATTGATTTGAGCGACGGAAGAAGACCATTGATCCATCAACGCTTGCAATTGTACTTTTTGTTCAGCCACTTTTCGCTCTAGCTCGATCCATTGCGCCTGTGGAGCAGGCTCAATAGTGCGTGGTGAAGCCTGAGAAGAAACTCCAAAAAGCTGAGGATTCAATTGTTTTTGCATATTTTCCTCCAAGAGATGATTTCAGCTGTTGACTCTACCTTGTGATCATCCCTATCGTTTAAGTATGCTTAAAAATACGGATTTAATAAAGCATTTAAATTCAGCGTATTACCGGGGCTTGGGAAGTGGTCACTCGACAAGAACAGCCCTTCTCAATTACCTGACAGCTCACATCGATGCCGACGCTGCCTTTCATGAAGATGTTTTTCAAGATTTTATCCGAAATTGCATGGACTTTCCACATTGGGTGCAGAAGTCTCAGCATCTCAGTGATGAGCTGAGAACTATCATGCATGGATTTGCCACGGAGACAGGACGGACTCTTGAGCTGACCAATTTTAAATGGGCTGAAGAGTTTCAAGTCATCGAAGTCCAAAGTCTCGAAGATTGGTCGGATACTGTTCATCACCAAATTCAGCACTCTCTGAGCCCGGGAGAAAATTTTCGCCTTTGCTACGATGACTTCTCGAAGAAATTGTTAGCGTTGATTCTTAAACCTTCTGGTGAACTCAAAGTTCTTCAGTTTGATCGAAAGTTTTGCATTTTGAATGGAAGCTTAGCTCCTTTGAAACCTCAACTTCAATTGACTTATAGTCCACATCTCGAGCTTCAAGAGATGGATCTTCAGTCGATCGAAATTTCTCCCTTTGTTCGGGCCACTTTCAGATTGATTGAAGGGACCTGCTGGGGGCAAGTGACTCGGGGATACCTTTTTCAAAAATTTGATGAGATTCGCGGAAATCTCGTGGAGCAGAACCCAAAGCTGTTTTTGACTCTCAAACGCATAGAACAGTTCTTTGTCGCACGAGAATCAGACCCCTATTACCAAAACTTAGTGCAAAATTTAGAGCGCTCTGTTGGCCTCATGAAGGTCAAAGACTCTACCGCAGCTCCTATGGCCGTCGAAAGCCTTGCTCGCGCTCAGACAGGCTTAGAGTCGGTCTTTCAAGGTGACAAGCTCCTGCCGCTTCTGATAAGAGAGCTGCAATATAGCATGAATGAGGTGTCAACCCCTTCATCACCCAAACCCACCGCTCTTCAGAAAGAGGCAGCTGAACCATGGCCGAAAGAGACCTTGTACGACTTAACAAATTAATTGCTGATCGTGGCTTAGCTTCTCGTCGTGGGGCTGATAAAATTATTGAAGAAGGCCGAGTCCAAGTGAACGGAAAAAAGGTCTACGAGCTGGGGATCAAGGTTGACCCTTCTCAAGATCGCATCATCATCGATGGAAAACCTCTTCGCGGCCGATTCGAAACCCTCTATCTGATGCTCTACAAACCAAAAGGTGTTCTGACCACAATGGAAGATCCCCTCGAGCGACCTACGATCCAAATGTTCCTCGAGGAAGTGCCCACAAGAGTTTTTCCTGTCGGCCGCTTGGACTGGGACTCAGAAGGACTCCTCTTACTCACAAATGACGGCGACTACGCCAACCGAGTGACTTCTCCCAAAGAAAACGTCACTAAAACCTATCTTGTCAAAGTTGACGGACAACCAAAGTCTGAACACATTCAGAAACTCCTTAAAGGGGTGACCATTGCTGAAGGTAAGGTTTCTGCACAGTACGTGGAAAAGCTCAACCGTGGACGTGATCAGTACGCATGGTACAAAATCATCATCACCGAAGGTAAAAATCGCCAAATCCGTCAAATGTTTGAAAAAATTGGGTTTGATGTCCTTAAGCTGCAACGGGTGGCCATCGGCCGACTTCGCATCGGTTCCTTGAAGCGTGGAGTGCTTGTGTTCCTCAATGAGGTTGCCGCACAGAGGGTCTTCATGCCAGATGCCCCTGAGGAAGTGGCTCAGAAAAAATCATATAAAGGCAAAAATCGTTCGGAGAAACGAGCTCCGTGACCTCTCGGCGCCAAGTCGGAGTTTTCCAAGTCCTTTTCGCGGGAACCTGCTTTGGCTTTCTAGGAATCTTCGGTCGATGGGCTTCACAAAATCAGCTTTCAATCGGAGAACTCCTCTCCTACCGATTTGTTCTCGCAAGCTCTTTACTCTTTATCTATCTTATAATCTTTCAACGGAAAATGATTGTTCTACCCTGGAAGCAAATTGTCCAATCCTTGCTTCTGGGTGTTTTTGGCTACGCCGTTTTTTCAACTTTGTACTTCAAATCAATTCAAGAACTCTCGGTCGCATTGGCAGCGATGCTCTTGTTTACTTTTCCTCTCTACGTCTCTCTCGGCGCTCATTTTTTTCTTAAACATCAGCTCAACCGAAGACAGTGGTCAACGCTGGCCTTCACTTTCGCTGGCCTCGTGATCCTTCTTTGGGGAGATCTTGAGATCAAAAAAGTTTCAGGGATTTTCTGGGGACTTGGGGCCGCCGTCAGCTATTCGATCTACGTTCTGGTGTCGGGGCAAATCCAAAAAGAAATTGCACCTGTGAGTTCCAGTCTCTATGTCTCACTCGGAGCTGCGATAGCACTCTTGATTTTTCATCAGCCCAGCCTCTCACAAATTTTGGAGCTGAACCTTCCACAATCGGCCATCATCGTAGGAATTTCACTTTTCTGCTCAATTCTTCCCATGTCTCTCTTTTTAGCTGGCCTACAAAAAATGAAAAGCAGCGAAGCTTCGGTTCTTGTGACCATTGAACCTGTTGTTGCTGCTTTAGCTGGATATCTTATTCTCGGTGAAACCATCACTGCTTTACAGTTTGTCGGTGGTTTCATTGTTCTTTGGGGGCTCTACTTACACTCTCAAACATCCACTTAAGTTGGCTCCGGTGGCCAATTCCACCGGGCCATGGGAAAGAGAGCAGACTCTAAGTTCGTCTCAGAGCCTGTTTTCTAAGATTAACCAATCAATTTCAACGCGAGCTGATTAACGGAGTTTGCCTGCGCTAAAGTTGATGTTGAAGCTTGCAATAAGATATTGTTTCTCGTCATTTCTGAAGACGCTGCAGCGACATCAGTATCTCTGATTCGAGAATTTGATGCACTCATGTTCTCTTCAGCGACTGCCAAGTTGTCCACGGTGCTCACCAGACGGTTCTGAAGGGCTCCGAGATTTGCTCTCATACCATTCACATTCGTTTGAGCATCATCAAGAGCTGTTAAGGCTTCTTGAGCGCCTTCTTTGCTTGCATAATCAAGACTCGATAGGCCGAGGGCATCTAAAGTTGCCATGTTTTCAGATGCAACAAACGAGATGCGATCTTCCTCGCCATTATTGTAGAGTCCAACTTGGAAATCGAAAGTCGGAGTTGATCCATCTAACAATTTCGTTGTTCCCCATGTTGTGACTGAAGCAATACGTTGAATTTCTTCTTTAAGTTGACTCACCTCTTCGTTGACGAACTGTCTTTCAGTTTCACCAACTGTATCAGAGGAGGCTTGGATTCCAAGTTCACGCAGACGAACGACAATGTTACCAATTTCGTTCAATCCACCTTCTGCAGTCTGAACCATCGAGATACCATCATTCGCATTTCGATTGGCCTGACGAGCAGATCTAACTGATGCTTTTAACTTTTCAGAAATCGCTAACCCGGCTGCATCATCGGCAGCGATATTGATTCTTGATCCGCTGGCCAGCTGACTCATGGACTTATTCATGACTCTCTGACTGTTGATCAAATTCCTTTGAGCGTTAATTGCTCCTACGTTTGTCGAAACTCTCATTCCCATCTTCTATCTCCTGTTGTGCATTCGTTTTCCCTCCCTGATGCTTAGCTTCTTGCCACGAACTTCTTGTTCATCCAGCGAGTAACGTTTCGGGAGCACCGTCAAAACTTCAACGAGACTGTAGTCGCATTTTGTGTAGAGATTTTCTTTAGAAAAATTTCTCTCTGTCAGACACAGAAAATGAAATCACTGAACGCCGGGACCAATTTTTACATCTTCGATGGGTTGACCAAAAGACAGCACATTGCTCGAGCTTCATATTCGAACAGGATGTTGGCCAAGTTCCTCCTCGACTCTGGATCAGGTTATTGGCAATACCTGCATAAACTTCATCTGGTCCAAAACACTTTAAAGCGTAAGATCCGCTTTCAAAATAAGGTGTGCTTTTACATTGAACAGAAGCACTGCAAATTTCTACGGAAAGTGCTCGATCACTACAGAACAAGGT
>JBKCXY010000077.1:0-11746 GCA_046315835.1 Pseudobdellovibrionaceae bacterium
GTCGCCATTCTTGAAGGTGTCTAATGAAAGTTGCACTCAAGTTTGAAGGCCGCTTTGACTTTATTCCGCGACCGAAAGATCCGCTTCCCTAGAAAGAGTAGGGCGGCTCAAGACGTACCAAGCACTGAGTGCCAAAACAGCAAATCCTGAGAGAATAGCCCACAGCGGAGCGGGGGAGATCACAAGAAACAAAGCACTCACACTCATTCCGACGACAGCGGCAATTTTGCCAGCCAGCGGAATCGAGCGAGTTTCTCTCCAAGATCTCACAGCGTGGCCAAACCGAGGGTGATTGAGAACCCAAGCTTCCAATCGAGCTGAGCTTTTACCGAAAAAATAAGTCGCACAGATGAAAAAACAAGTGCTCGGAAGAACAGGCAGAAAAGCTCCCAGGACTCCCAGTCCTAAGAAACCCATTCCTATTGCCAAGTTCATTTGCCGTCTCATATCTACCTTTTTGCCAGAGTTTTGGTTAAAAAGTCAGTCTTGCGACTCCAAAACACATCGCGTTAAATAATCTGTTTCGCCCAAGTTTTCACTTGTTCCATGCGTCCTGCTGATCGGTTCGAGTTTTGTAATTGGTTAATTCGAAAAATCAGATTTCTTCGACCAAACATCACTGCCAAATCCAAAGCGTTCTGTTTTTTGGGATTCGTGTGGTCCAGATCGGCTCCGGCTTGCACCAGCAGTTCAAAAATAGGGGTGTGGCCTTTAAAGACCACACCCATCAAGATTGAATTTCCATCGAGATCTACTGAGTTCACATCGGCTCCCGATTGAATCAGAAATTCAGTGGCATCATAGTGGCCATTGTAAGCTGCTAGCATCAACGCTGAATGACCTTTCTCATTCTTAGCGTTGATATTCAAACCTGACTTCAAACACTCACTGAGAAGTGCTTTTTGTCCCTGACGTGCAGCTTCGAAAATGTCCACCATGAGCAACTCCTTACTTTTTTAGATCAAAACGATCCGCGTTCATGACTTTCACCCAAGCACTGACGAAGTCTTTCACAAACTTCTCTTCGCTATCGGATTGGGCATAGATCTCAGCAACAGCTCGAACTTCAGAGTTGGATCCGAAAAGAAGATCTGTCTTCGTTCCCGTCCACACTTGCTTTCCCGTCGCGCGATCAAATCCTGCGTACTCGCTATCAACATCAGTGGTTTTCCACTCTGTTTTCATATCCAGCAAGTTCAAGAAGAAATCGTTTGTCAGAGTTCCTACCTTCTTCGTCAGAACACCGTGCTTAGAGCCACCATGAGTAGCGCCCAGGACACGCATTCCGCCCACAAGAACAGTGAGTTCAGGCAAAGTCAGGCCCAGCAACTGAGCTTTATCAATCAGTAGCTCTGGTCCGTACTTGTTCAAACCTTTAGAAGCAAAGTTTCTGAATCCATCAGCCATGGGCTCAAGGTATGAGAAAGAGTGAGCATCTGTATGCTCTTCTGTCGCATCCACGCGTCCACCCTTGAAAGGGACTTTCACTTTGTGACCCGCTTTGCGAGCGGCTTCTTCGAGACCAACAGATCCACCCAGAACGATGAGGTCAGCAATGCTGACTTTCTTTTTCTTGTTCTTAGAGTTGAATTCATCTTGGATTTTTTCGTACTTCGCTAAAACTTTATCCAGTTCTTGGGGCTCATTAGCAGCCCATGAACGCATGGGTTCTAAACGGATTCTGGCGCCATTGGCACCACCGCGGTAATCAGAGCCTCGGAAAGTCGAAGCTGACGCCCAAGCCGTTTTCACCATCTGCTGAATGCTCAAGCCAGATTTCGCAATTTTCTTTTTCAGAGCTGTAAAGTCAGCGTCTGTCAGGGCTGGGCCAGAAGCTTTAGGAAGAGGATCTTGCCAAACAAGTTCTTCTTTGGGAACTTCAGGTCCCAAGTAACGAGCTTTTGGTCCCATATCACGGTGAGTGAGTTTGAACCAAGCCCTTGCAAAAGCATCTTCGAAAGCTTTGAAGTCTTTGTGGAACTTGCGAGAGATTTTCTCAAAACCAGGATCGAATTTCAGAGAAAGATCCGCAGTGGTCATCATCGGCGGATGTTTCTTTGAAGGATCGTGAGCATCTGGGATCATGTCTTGAGGTTCACAATTTTTGGGATGCCACTGCTGGGCCCCAGCAGGACTCTTTGAAAGAACCCATTCATATTTGAAGAGCATTTCAAAGTATCCACCATCCCAACGAGTGGGATTTGGCTTCCAAGCACCTTCGATACCACTGGTGGTTGTGTGAACACCTTTTCCAGTTCCAAATTTGTTTTTCCAGCCAAAGCCCATTTCCTCAGGCGGAGCTGCTTCAGGCTCTGGTCCGACAAGTTTAGGATCTCCAGCGCCATGAGCTTTACCGAAAGTGTGTCCCCCAGCGACCAGAGCCACTGTTTCTTCATCGGTCACACCCATACGAGAGAAAGTCTCACGAACGTCACGTCCAGAGGCCACAGGATCAGGATTTCCGTTCGGTCCTTCTGGATTCACGTAGATCAGACCCATTTGTACTGCGCCCAATGGGTTTTCAAGGTTACGATCGCCAGTGTAGCGTTTGTCTTCGAGCCACTGTTTTTCAGATCCCCAGTAAACATCTTGATCTGCTTCGAAAACGTCGGCGCGTCCACCACCAAAGCCAAAAGTCTTCATGCCCATGGATTCCAGTGCGACATTTCCTGCCAGAATCATCAAGTCTGCCCAAGAGATCTTATTTCCATATTTTTGCTTGATGGGCCAAAGCAAGCGGCGAGCTTTGTCCAAGTTTCCGTTGTCAGGCCAAGAGTTCAGCGGAGCAAAGCGCTCTTGTCCGCGTCCGCCACCGCCGCGACCATCGAGGATTCGGTAAGTTCCCGCACTATGCCAAGTCATACGAATGAAAAAACCACCGTAGTGACCCCAGTCTGCTGGCCACCATGACTGAGAGTCCGTCATCAGTTTTTTCAAATCCTTTTTCAAAGCTTTGTAATCGAGCTTTTTAAATTCCTTCGCGTAGTCGAAGTGAGCATCCAATGGATAAGATTTGTTGGAATGCTGTCTCAGAATGCTGAGATTCAAGCTATCAGGCCACCAATGGTTGTTGGCTTGACGGTTGTGGGTCACGTTGGCGCCGCTAATAAATGGGCACTTGCTTTCGTTGCCGTTCTTTCCTTTTGACATGGTTCGTTTCTCCTTATTGTTTACGCACCTAAAGTTAAATTCAAAATTGGGATCGTTATCAGTCCAAGAAACATTTGCTGAACTGACAAAGTTCTACCCTCACTCAGGGCCTCTTTGATTTCAATGAGCACAGACATGACCATGGCACCACCAGCAGCGGCCAAAAACAAGGGCAAAAGGTTTAAAGAAAATGTTAAAGCAGACCCGGCAAGCAGTGCGCCAAAGCATTCCACAAGTCCCGACACTAAACCGCCGACGATGGACTTGATTGTGGACAGTCCCATTGACTTTAGACACAGGACCATCAGAAAGCCCTCTGCTAAATTCTGAACAATGATTGCCAACTGGATGGGAATAGCCTGAAGGCTAGGCATGCCTGCCAGTGAGGCGCCGGCACCCATGCCCTCGGGGAAGTTATGAATTAAGAGAGTTGTTGCCAGCAGCCAGCGAGCGGAATTGTTAGCGCTCTTTGCTGATCCCCTGAAAACGGTGGCCACCTTTTGAGTGAGTGAGATAAAAATCATGCCTGTGGCGAGAGCGCCAAGAACAAGAGTCAATTTGTGATCATCTGACCAAGCCCCCAGGATCTCAGGACCGATCAGTGAAAAAGCGGCCGCAGAAAGCATAATTCCGAGTGCAAAATCAATCGAGTTACGTAGCTGTTCGGCAGGCCCCGATTTTTGAAACAGAGTGTACCCGAAAGAGCCCAACGCTGTGGAAGCGAAGGACACTAAACCTCCGATCACCGCCAGTTCAAAAATGTTGAGCATGGGGACCTCCTTAGGAATTCCTGAAGCTCAGGTACCCTCACAGTATCGAACAATAATAAATAGATTTAAAATATGAATAAGCTATATTATGATAGCAATAAACTATAACAAAAGGATCGGACTTAAGATCCTATTCTGTCTCAAAGCGGTCGATGGTTGGTTCAATCACAGACTCGAGATTCTTGACCTGAGTCGAGACACCTTTCGGAAGATGTTCGGTGATCGCTTCAAAGACGGCTTGTGTGAGAGAGGGCTTTGCGAAATGACGATGATACATCAAGCTCACTTTGCGATAGGCGGGCGGTGCGGCGATGGGTCGCACTTGATTGCGAAGTTGTTTGGGGCTCAAGAGCTCGAGAGCTAGGGACGGAAGCAGAGTGAACGAGTCCTGAGTCTCAACAATTGAGATAAGACTTCCCAAGGCCCCTTGGGAAAACTGAACCGAGCTGACCGCTCGGGACTTTCCAAAACAAAGTCCTTCCACTTGATCCCTCAGGCAATGAGTTTCGTCCAATAACGAAGGACTCAGTTCAACAAGCTCAGATCTCTTCACTTGATTTTTTTGCAGCAGAAAATGATCAGGCGCTGCAAAGACAAAGAAAGGTTCGAAATAAAGTGTTCTCTCCATCAAGCCTTGGGGAGCTTCGTTCGGAGCAGAGAGCACTGCTAAGTCCAAACTTCCATGATTCAATTTATGGATCAGCTCTCGTGTGGGTGCTTCGCTGATCCTCACTTCCAGCTCGGGATACTTTTTTACGAGATCTTTAACAAAACATTTCAAAAGAAAAGGGGAAATCGTGGGGATGAGTCCCAAGCGCAGTGGGCCTTGAATTTTCTTAGTTTGAAATTGTGCAAGATCTTCGAGGGCAGAAATCTGGCGGAAGACTTCTTTAGCTTGGGCCAAAATCTGAGCTCCGATTTCAGTGATGATAGCGCCTTTTTGAGGGGAGCGATCAAAGAGGACGACGCCCAATTCTTCTTCAAGTTTTCTCACTTGGACACTCAGTGAAGGCTGAGCGACGTTGCAAAGCTCAGCAGCCCCCGAAAAGCTGCCGGTTTCTTCAATGGCTAAAATGTATCTCAACTGCTGAAGTGTCATAGTTTAAAACTACTATGACACTGACGAGGGCGCAAAGGACTTATTTGATTTCTCTTTTGGTTGAAGATAAGTCCCACAAGTTTTCATAGTAACTGACAAATTCATTCACGACATTTTGATCTTTAATCACATAAAAATTTTCAAAGTTCTGAGTCATGCCACCGGAAGTGAAATTTCCCGCGCCGACGATCACCATCTCATCGAGGATCAAAAACTTGTTGTGCATTTTCTGAGCGGCTTCAAAAGAAGTCTGTGTGTAGCGAACGCTGACGCCAGTTTTTGCAAGTTCATTGATTCTTTGCGCATCCAGGACATTGCCGCTGTACCTCTCTGAATTTGGCAGTTTCTCGGCCCAAAACAGATCGTCATCAAAAATAGCTCTGGAATCTTTATTCTGAGATCTGCCAGCAAAAGCTTCGATCACCGGTGTGAAGCTGAAGCGATTTGAAGCCATCCAGACACGTTCTGATTCAGCGATGGACGCTTCCACCAGCTGCACGAGGGTCTTAGATTCAGTCGGAAGGAACAGCGATTGAATGGACTCCCGCGAGTCATCCACCATGCATTTCTCAAGGGCTGCGCGGAAAACGCGACGACCCGAGGAAGAATTGATTAATGAGTCAACCAGACATCGGTGGTTTTTCATGAAGGCACTTTGCTTACCTGCCGTTACAAATCCCCAAGTCTCGTGATTGATGGAAAGACCAGGATTCGAAAAGTTAGCTGTCGAAAAGATCACAAGGTCTTCACTGCTTTTTCTTTCAAACAGCATAAACTTATTATGATGAAGGTCTCCTCTTTGGCCTTCTTTCTCTTTGGCACCAATGAGAACAAGTTCAGCCCCGCAGGCCTCAACAGATTTGGCCACAGCAGGCTCGGCTTCTGCATCGATGAGAACTTGAACTTCCACACCCCGTTGAGCGGCTTGGCAGAGAGCCTCGCCCACGGCTTTATGAGAAAAGGTCATGGTGGCCATCGTGATCTTTGTGTTCTGGCGATCCTGAATTTCGCTCAAGAGTGATTTTAAGGGGCCGGCCTCATCGGCAGTGGACGCTGCCACATCTTCGCGAGTACAGAATGCGCCCACCGGCTTTCCAGCATACTCTTTACAAACAGGTTGAGTGAACTTGAGCTCAATGTTCTGAGCCAAAGCAGAAAATGAGAAGGATAGTAGAACAAGAAAAATAGACTTCATAGCGACCTCTTGATCGCAGAGGTATAGTGCTTCGCCGAGCCAATCACAATTCGAATTTCAAGAAGTTATCATTCATGAAAATAATATTAGACTTAGGCGGCTTTACGAAAGCCTTTGGCTTTGCCGGTGATGCTCAAGGCTTGTTTGAGCCCCTGGAAAGCAGGCTTTGAGAAAGGTTGCCCCATGGCCAGTTCGATCAGTTTGACGGCATCGACGGCGGTTCTTGGGACTGGGTTCGATGGTGATTTAAGGCTCAGTTCACAGAAAGTGTCAGCGAGGGCCACAATTTTTGAAAAGGGGTTCATCTTTACATCCCGCAAGTGCCGGGGATAGCCTTGTCCCAGGGCATTTTCATGATGTTCCATCGCCACGGCGATCACTTCTGCAGGAACGCTGGGCATCTGACTTAAAATTTCCACACTTCGCGACACATGAGATTCATAAGTTCTAACTTCGGTGGCATTCATGTTAAATCGGGGTTTGATGGCGATTTCCGGGGGGATTTCTTTCATCCCAATATCATGTAAAAGTCCACCCAGAGCGAGCTTTTCTAGCGTGGCTTGAATCGTCCATCCCATTTGCCAAGCAATGGCGACGGAGACAGCACTCACGGACATGGAATGCTTGACGAGCTCGTCGTCTTGATCTGCAAGAGTACTCAAAAGAGTGTTCAAATCTTCTCTAGCAGCAATGAGTGTGATCAGTGATCTGGACACATGTTGAGAATGTGCCATAGTTTCATGGGAGAATCCCAACTCGGCAATTTCTTTAAAAACTTGTTCAGAACAAGAAAAGAGAAAACTCACTTTCTTTAGATCCGAGATCTCATTATAGGAAATGACAACCTCGGCGATTTGCAAGCTTGCACCCACGCAGTTTTTGTACTCTTCCCGACGCACAAAGAGCTCAAAAATGGAGGAATCTTTTTTTAGTGACTGAAGATCCTGAAGCGCTTTATCGCCGCGGCGGCCGGCGAGGACGAAGTTATCGTCGCCAAGTTTAATATAGAAGTCAGCAGGAAGGGGGGTGAAGCGTGTGACTTCATTTTTTGAAATGGGGATCAGGTACTCGGCTGTCATTTTATTCTCTGGCATAGATCATCAGGATAATCGAAAAACTATTGAAGGGCCAAAATTACCAAACTGAGGCATCAACACGAGATTTGTCTCAGAATGTTACAAACTGCCTCAAAATCCTGTCCCTGGTCACTGCTACAGAGAGTGAGGTAGTTTGAGGACGGCGTTCTGCTGAAGGGACAGGATTTTGAGTCAGTTTGAGAATGCTATTGAATTTCAACTTCGATGCTGATGGCTCGGTGGTCTGAAGGGCGTGTTTCACGCTCTTTGTAGGAGCGAGGAGCCGGGTAGGGATTTCCCTGAGGATCTTTATCATGGATCACTTGAGCGTCGAGAATGCGAACTCTGGGAGACTTGACCAGAATGGCATCGAGCTGATTCATTTCCATGGGGCCGTTGGGAGGGAAGTAGAAGTGAGTCCCTCTCTGCTCGGGACTGAGACCATCAAAGGGGTCTCGAAAACCCATGCCAAACAGTGGTCTGAACTCACGAGCTTGGTAGACGACGTTGTTAAAGTCACCAGCCAGCATGACGGGAAAATCAGGTCCATATTGGTTTGCGAGTTTCTGAACGATGGTTCTGGTGGCTCTAACTTGAAGGGCTCTTTTCTGTTGCCCTTCGAGATCGTTCGAGCCAGGCTCTGTTCGTTTGGATTTATAATGTGTTGCCAGAACCGCCATGATCGGGCGAGATCGATTCCCTCGGGGGTAAACAAGAGCCATGGGGAGATCACGAGAAAATACTTTTTCATTGGGTCTTTGGCCCGGAAACTCCTTATTGCTCACCCATTCAATTTCTACGGGGAGCTCGCGGTTCACTAAAAGCGCCAGATCAATTCCGCGAGTGTCATTTCCCTCAATCACCAAAGCTTCATATTTTCCGCCCAAGTAGCGCTCGGCGAAGTTTTCAGCAGCTCGTTTATTTTCAACCTCTACCAGAATTTGAATATCTGGCGGATTCTCCATGATGGCTTTGGCGTTGCCCAGGCGACGTTCACGCTCTTTGATCGGGTTATAGTCCCGTTGGTTCTGGTTCGGAACATGTTCAAACAGATTCAGAATATTATAACTGCCAATACGAAACTTCTTTGGTAACTCACCTGTCCGGCTAGATCTGTAAATGAGCTTTGGACCATACTGACCAATCCCATCGCTGATCATTCCCCGAGGATAAGCCCCAAACATTCTTCCACACTGAATGGCTTGAGCCTCCAGAGAGAGATGGAGAGTCGTGAGTCCAAGGATCAGAGTGGTGATTCGCAGTGAAAGAGTATTCATTAGGCTTACTCGAATGCGAACTCAATGCCCTTGAACGCCAATAAGTTTCAAGGGTTTGGAATGGTCTTTCTGTCTATATTTTAGTCGGAAGCCCTAGAAAGGCAGAAAAAAATGGTGCCCTTTAGTAACTGACTCAAAATCCTGTCCCTTCAGCAGAACGCCGTCCTCTAACTACCTCACTCTCTAGAGAAAAAAGGGAAATCGGACGGAATTTCTGTTTCTTGTTTACAAGAAACAGAAATCACCAACGAACACGCAGATTTCATAAGTCAATGTTGGCTCCATTGAAGCGGTAGCAGAGACAAGGGACAGGATTTTGAGTCAGTTTCAGATTTTTAGCGCTGAAATCTTTTCAGAACTAAATTTTCAAACAGCTTCGGCGCATGTTGAGCCATCAAAACTCCGACTCCTGAAAAACCCTGAGGCTTTAAGACATCCAGATCCTCAAGAATCGCTTCTCGAATCATCTGAGCATATTTCTTGGGCGGCATCCCTTTGATAAAGGTCAGATCGATATTCTTTCCGTAGCGGTTGGGGATATCTTTGTACATATCCGTCTCGATCCCTGGGGTGACCAGAACCAAAGTCGTCACACCGGTGCCCTTGAGCTCAGCACGCAAAGAATCTGTGAAAGCAATCACGGCAGCCTTGGAAGCTGCGTAAGTGGTCGCACAGGGGAAGTGCATCACTCCCGTGACGGAAGCATGGTTGATGATCTTCCCTCTCTTGCGAGCAATCATCCTGGGAAGAAAACCATGAGTCAGATGGATCAATGCATTCACATTCACTTGAAGCATGGCATAGATTTCATCGACTGTTTGATTCTCAAGCAGACCGCCTGTGAGTAATCCAGCATTGTTGAAAAGAATATCTATTTGCAGATCTTTCGTGTCTTTCAGAAACTGATCAATATTCGCTCGCTGGGAAAGATCCAGCTGATAAAACTTGAGAGAAGCTGCTCCAGCTTGAGTCAGTTCCTCCTCAAGAGCTTGATCTGCTTTTCGATTCACTATATGCAAATGGGCACCATCTGCTGCGCACATGAGGGCCACCGCTTTTCCAATTCCTCTGTTACATCCTGTAATCATCACGTGGCTTCCGCGAATTTCCATAATCAAATTTCTCCTTCTTTGACATCAGAGAGACTTGCTCCCCAAGATTTTAAAATTTCAACTTCTTCTTCGGCCTTCATGGCTTTCTTAAACTTTGCTCCGCTCTGGCCCTTCACTCTGCGCTCACAACCAGACCAATCACGATGACGATAGATCGTACCGCCAACATTGGATAAGTAGCTATAAGCCACTTTCTTTTCTTGCTTTGGCTTCATCTCTGGTAATGGTTCATCCGGTGGCAAATCATAAATAGCGACGGAATAGTTGAGAAGGGATCCTTCATAGAGCTCCACCCACTTTTTCTGGGAAAAACTCACAGCAATTTCATCGCAGCGTTCATTGCCAGGTGTGCCGATATGGCCCCGAGAGTACTTCCACTCCACCTGTGATCCACCTTTACGAGCAGAGACGAGTGAGAAAAGCTCTTTCCAAGAATCGCGGTTAGAAACTTCATTTCCCTCTGCCGTTTTCCAACCTTTGCGCATCCAGCCCCAAATCCACTGAGTGATTCCCCGAATCACGTAAGTCGAATCTGTGTAAAACAGAACAGGCTCTTCTCGGTCGCGAATCAGCTTCAACGCCTCGATGCTCGCTCGCAATTCCATTTCATTGTTCGTGGAAGCTTCCTTTCGCCCTCCGTTTTCGCGAATTTGCCCTTCTGGGAATGCCACCACACAAGCCCAACCCCCAGGGCCAGGGTTCCCCGAGCAAGCTCCATCAGAATAAATAAGAATGTGCTGGAATGGAGCTTTTGATTTCACTTTTTAAAAAGACTTTCTGCTTTGCTGATTGAAAGTGGATTGACCCCTGTGGTTGTCCACAAAATCTTTCCATTCTGCAAGTGATAGATCGTGGGCGTTCCTTTGACTCCATAAGGTTGCAGAGAAACTTGTTGGGAGTCCACATAGATTGGGAACGTGTAGTTTTTATCTTTCACAAACTGCTGAACATCTTCAATGGGCTCACCAATGCTCACAGCAAAAATCCGATCGTCGGGAAGAGTTTTTTCCTCCACCGCTTTTTGAATTCGTGAAAGCTCAAAATGACAAGGCCCACACCACGTGGCCCAAAACACAATCACAGCTGGTTGTTCCGGTGAACTCGGAATTGTTTTGGTTTCAAGACTTGCGAGCTCAAGAACTTCCACATCACCCGCTGCTTGACCGGCCGCTTGAAAATTGCCCCACCAAACTGGAATCTTTTGTGCCATGAAATAGATCACGAGAGCCCAGAGGACCCAGTTGATGATGGTTGACCATGAAAATGGAAATTTCCTTTGAGGAACTAACATGCGCTCAGTGTAAAAGCCTTTCGAGGGAAAGACAAACTTGTCTCCCCTAATGCTCTGTGTTTAGATCTTTCATAGGCGCTCTACTCATCAAGGAGAAAAGATGAAACTCATTATTTTCTTATCTTTGACTCACCTCTGTGTTTTTGCAAAGGCGGATGTCTTGATTCGCTTTTTTCCATTCACCCATCCCGTCATGGTGAATGTTTATGAGCGAGATCCCCAAAACTCCACAGGAGATTTCGAAAAAATTTATTCGGCTCTGAAGCTGGATGAACAAAGCACAGTGATTGGCCCCGGTAAACGTGCCACTTTCGGCGATAATCTGATGAGCATTTCTTGTGCGTGGCAAAGAAAGCAATGCTCGTTTGTGTTCTCAAAAAGTCCCTATTTGAAAGTGAACTCAGGCACTCAACATTTTCGCTTTGAAGCTCTGAATTCTGATTTCTTCAACGAGATTTTTCCCGCAGACTTTGTCTATGAAAGCTCTGATGGAATCCTCCGCATCGAAAAAACTCCACTAAAATTTGTGATGTACAATTTGTAGTGCTTTAAATTGTGAGCCTTGGGGTGATCCCTCACCAATCGAGCTCATTTTTTTGGAGCTATAACATGCGAGTATTTAACTCGAGGCAGTTAATAACTGACTCAAAATCCTGTCCCTGGTCTCTGCTACCGCCTCAATGAAGCCAACATTTACCTATGAAATCTGCGTGTTCGTTGGTCACTTCTATTTCTTGTAAAACAAGAAATAGAAATTCCGTCCGATTTCCCTTTTT
>JBKCXY010000078.1:0-10087 GCA_046315835.1 Pseudobdellovibrionaceae bacterium
CGTGCTGTGGACTTTTCTTTTGACGATGATGGTTGTGGGATGTGCAGATCCCCGTGGAAATGACGGAAAAGTGAGTCCTGCGCCTATCCAAACTGGCCAGGAAGACCAACCCTTCAAACCCACGGTGGCCCCCTCAGTAAATGGTCAGCCAATCAAGCAAAATACCCTTCAGTTGGATCAGCCAGAAGTCAGCAATCACAACGGACAATTTCAATTTCAAGCGAGACTTAAAATTCAGAATGGAACGGAAAAATCAGTTCTTCTTCAGGGGAAGATTGAAGAAGATGGTTCCGCCTGGCTTTTTGATGAGAATGACCCCAATTTGACAGCAAGACTTTTCTGTTTGGATCCAGCTCAAACGGCAGGAACATGCGATGAATTTTACATCAATGCTTTTTATCAAAGTTCAGATGAAGTTCTTACGGGACAAGTTGCATATTTAAGGGAAATTCCGGGTGCCACTAAGATCACGACCACCACAGTGAGTGCAACAACTGTTTCCCGAGAGGAAACGACATCAGAATATGAATCTGAACCCATCCGTATTCCTGAACCTATTCGACCCCAGAGTTCAGCTCAATTTCCCGTTCTTTCAAGTACGGATCGACAAGTTCTGGCTGAGCGAGCACAGAGAAGAGTTTCGCCAACGACCAGCACCTCGACAACAGTCACTACAACGACAGTGAAAGCTGCTCCCTCAACAACAGTCACTACAACGACAGTGGCTTTGTCTGGAAGGCCGAAAGATCAAGCTGTGAAAAAACCATTTGATGGATGGATGAGAAATGCCACTGATTTTTTGATGCTTTCCCGATCCGCGACGGCGTCTTTTAATATTCTTTGGCCCGAGAAAAAACATTTCTTTGGAACTTGGGATATGAAAGTTCTGATCCAAGAACTCGGAGAGTTCATTGGTCATCGTATTCCTGGCTATAAACTCACACTCGGAGCGATCTCAGCAAAGACCGGTGGTGAGCTTCGCGGTCACTCGAGCCATCAAAATGGATTAGATGCAGATATCGCTTATATCGTGGACAACCGAAATCTTGATTTTCGACCTGTGGTGGAAAAGGGTCGTGTGAACACTGCATTTCGGGCTCAAGATCAGTGGGATTTGATGAAGCGAGCTTTTTCGACGGGTGCTGTCGAGCTGATGTTTGTCGATCCTGCGATCAAGTCTGTATTGTGTAAAACAGCGAAAGCGGCCAATGACCTGAAAGATTCTAAAGATCGAGGACTCGGCTATCAAATCTTACGACGATTGAAGCCCTATCCTATGCACCACCATCATTTTCATATTCGGATTCGGTGCAGCGAGGATCAGCCTCGCTGCCTCCAAGACAGCTATTACTTTGCAGACTCAGGATGCTTCTAACTACTCTTCGTCCTCGTAGTCTTCATCTTCTTCCTCATCGTCGTCATCATCTTCTTCGTCTTCATCCTCATCATCTGACTCGTCAGCTGCTTCGATTTTTAAAAGCCAGCCTTCATAGGGATCTTCTTGGATGAGCTCGGGATCTTCTGTGACAGCAGTGTTAATTTCAACAACTGTTCCGCTGACAGGGCTGTAGATATCCAAAGGACCTTGATCGGTGTCGATGGTTCCGCAAACGACGTCTTCTTCGACGCTTTCACCTTCCGCCGGAAGATCCATGTTTTCGATTTCGCTAAAATCTTCGAGGCCTGACTCGTTCACACCAATCGTGTAAACGTTATCTTCTTTTTGATACCAGAGGTACCCCATGAAGTTTCTGTAATTGTCGTTACTCATAAAGCCTCTTCTCTAGCAATCGTAGTAAAGATGAAATTCGTAAGGGACAGGTCTCTGCTGAATCGGACGAATCTCTTTATCAATTTTGTAATTGACCCAAGTTTCAATCAGCTCAGACGTAAACACGTCGCCCTTTTTCAAGAAATCACCTTTAGTTTTCAAATTCATCAGTGACTCTTCCAAAGTGCCTGGAATGCTAGGGACTTTGGCTGCTTCTTCAGGACTCAAACCATAAATGTCTTTATCAAGAGCATCTCCGGGATGGATTTTATTCATCACACCATCAAGACCCGCCATCAAGAGAGCGGCTTGAGCCAGATAAATATTCGCTGAAGGATCTGGAGTTCGGAATTCAATTCTTTTTGCTTTCGGATTTGCTCCTGTGTTGGGAATTCGAACAGCTGCTGAACGATTTTTAAAACTGTAAGCGAGCTTAATGGGAGCTTCAAAGCCAGGCACCAGACGTTTGTAAGAATTTGTCGTGGGATTGATAATTCCACAGAGCGCTGGGGCATGTTTCAAAATTCCACCAATGTAGTGAACGGCAAATTCAGAAAGACCTGCATATTTGTTTCCGGCAAAAAGATTTTGGCCACCCTTCCACAAAGACATGTGGACGTGCATTCCAGAACCGTTATCGCCGTAAATGGGTTTCGGCATAAAGGTCACTGTTTTATTGTGGCGTTTAGCGACGTTCTTGATGATGTATTTGAACCACATCATTTTGTCTGCCATCTCAAGTGCAGAATCAAATTTGATATTGATTTCAGCTTGTCCAGCTGTTGCGACTTCGTGGTGCTGACGCTCAATGATCATTCCTGCGCGCTCAAGTTCCAGACACATTTCAGTTCTAAGATCATGTTGAGAGTCGACAGGAAGTACAGGAAAGTATCCTTCTTTGTGGCGAGGCTTGTAGCCCAAGTTCCTTCCGCCCTCATCGCGGCCTGAGTTCCAAATTCCTTCATCAGAGTCGATTTGGTAAAAGCCGGAATTATTGGTTTGGTCAAAGCGAATGTCGTCGAAAATAAAGAACTCAGCTTCGGGGCCAAAGTAAGCCGTGTCCGCTACGCCCGTGGACTTCATGTAAGAAACAGCTTTCCTCAGAATTTGACGAGGATCACGGTCATAGGGTTGCAGACTCTCAGGAAGAACCACATCACAGATGAAACTCACTGTGGGTACAGCCATGAAAGGATCCATCTTGGCGGTACTTGGATCAGGAATCACAACCATGTCAGACTCTTCAATTCCTTTCCAACCACGAATCGAACTGCCGTCAAATCCAAGACCTTCTTCGAACAGAGTTTTATCCAGTCCGGCCATTGAGATTGTGAAATGCTGCCAAGTTCCCATGAGATCACAGAACTTGAGATCCACCATTTTCGCACCTTTATCTTTTGCAAACTGTATTGCTTGATCGACGTTCATTCCATCCTCCTCGGGTTATAATGCACTTTCATCTTCTTCTCCGGTGCGAATACGAACAACTCGATCGACCGGAGTCACAAATATTTTTCCATCACCAATTTTTCCAGTGAACGCCGCTTTCTTGATGGCCTCAACAGCGGCAGAGGCCGCGGCTTCAGGAACAACTGCTTCCAATTTAATCTTTGGAAGAAAATCCACCACGTACTCAGCACCTTTATAGATCTCAGTGCGGCCCTTTTGACGACCAAATCCGCGCACTTCAGTGATCGTCACACCTTCGAGACCGAGCTCGCTGAGACTATCTACTACATCGTCAAGCTTGAATGGCTTGATTATCGCTTCAATTTTTTTCATGAAGATTTGAGCCTCTTGGTTTTCATGATGGTAGCAGCCGTTTTTGCGCCAAAGAAAATAATTTTTACTAACGCATTTCGGTAACTATCTAATTGCAGGCGTCGCTTTCCGTGAGGCTCTCCTTTTGTGGAGTATTCGCTCAAATAAAGTTGCGGATCCAACACAGTTTTGGTAGTTCCTGCGCCTCGCCTTTGAGCGTTGTAGCACGAGATAAGATTATCAAATCGGTTTTTTGATGGAGGGGATCGAATGACTGAAGTGAAGTTTTTTCTTTATGGGTCGTTAACTGAGGGGCTCGTTCATTTCGAGAGAATCAGAGACTTTATCGTCGACCAAAAAGAAGCATCAATAAAAGCCAAAGCCTATCGATTAAAGGTCGGTTTTCCTGTTCTCTTGAAGGAGGGGGAAGACTCGGTGCCGGGTGCGGTGGTGACCGTCAAATCTCCTGATTTGTTAATTCATCTTCTCGATGAATTTCATGGTTTTAGGCCTCAAGAACCTCAAAAATCTCTCTATTTCAAAGAGCTTGTGGAAGTGACTGACGTGAACGGCCAAACAGACGTCGTTTATACTTATTTTTTGAACCCTAAACACCTGCCGTCCTCTGCTAGCCTTATTGTGGGGGGAGACTGGAAGCGGGCGTTGGGTTCCGTACCTCTCTTCACGGCGACACTCACGGACCGGCAGAAGCACTATATTAACAAGCTGGGCAAAGTCTCTGGACGCGAAATTATTCCCATCGATTTGCCATTGTATCGAGAGCTCATGAATTTAGAAATAATCGTTGATAAAGGCCGTAGGCTCGCTCTATCTAAGTTCGGAAATGAAGTCTTCCGATATCTTAACTAGCGGCAGGTCCCAAGAGAACTATCCGGTTCTTTTCACGACCACATTGATTCAGCCTGAAATTCCTCAGAACACGGGGAACATTGGGCGAACCTGCGTGAGCAGTCGCTCATTTTTGGAAATTGTGGGTCCTACGGGATTCAAAATCACGGATTCAAACCTGAAGAGAGCTGGCCTCGATTACTGGAAGAATCTCAATTGGCAGTATTTCGAAAATCGAGAGTCCTGGGTGGAAAAAATTTCGAATCCTGAGAGGACTTTCTACTTTTCGGCAAAGTCTGAGCGGCTTTTCTTTGATGTTGAGTTTCAAATTGGCGATCGCTTCGTCTTTGGGCGAGAGACGCTCGGACTTCCAGACGACATGATGCAACAAAATGCTGAGCGAGTTCTTCAGCTTCCCATTTTGGGTCCAGTCAGAGGCCTTAATGTGGCAACAGCTGTGGCCGTCGTTCATTGTGAAGCCATTCGTCAGTTCAGAAATCAAGGTCGGTTGTCGCCGCAGGACTTCAGAATCTATAGGGACTAAGAGCCAAACGGCCTTGAAGTTCCCAGTGACGAGGTCTAGACTCTTAAGCCTATGCTGAATACATTTTTAAGATCCATTTTTGGAACAAGTCATGACCGCCAAATGAAGAAGATTCAACCGCTGGTGGATCAAATCAACCAGTTTGAATCGAAAATTTCTGCTTTAGCAGATGACCAGCTCAAAGCAAAGACACCTGAATTTAGGGCTCGTCTAGAAAAGGGCGAAACTCTGGATGATATTCTACCGGAAGCTTTTGCTGTTTGTCGGGAAGCTTCAAAGCGTGTCTTGGGTATGCGACACTATGATGTTCAATTGATTGGTGGGATCGTTCTCAATCGCGGGGGCATTTCAGAAATGCGCACGGGCGAGGGGAAAACTCTGGTTGCAACTCTCCCTTTGTATCTCAATGCTCTTTCAGGAAAAGGCGCTCACCTCGTGACTGTGAATGATTACCTTGTTCGCCGTGATGCCGAGTGGATGGGCCGACTGTATGGCTGGCTGGGCCTTTCAACGGGAGTCATTGTTCACAATCTGACCGACCACCAGAGAAAAGCGGCTTACGGTTGTGACATCACTTATGCGACCAACAACGAATTGGGCTTTGATTATCTTCGCGACAATATGAAATTTGATCTCGAAGAGATGGTTCAAAAGCCACTGAATTTCGCAATTGTGGATGAGTGCGACTCGATTTTGATCGATGAAGCCAGAACTCCACTCATTATTTCTGGCCCTGCCGAGTCTTCGACAGAAAAGTACCATGTGATCAACAAGATCATTCCACGTTTGCAACGGGAAAAGCACTTTACCATCGAAGAGAAAAGCAAAACTGCCTCTTTGACGGAAGAAGGAAACTCAAAAGTTGAAGAGCTCTTGGAAATTGATAACCTCTACGATCCACAGCATATCGAAATTCTTCATCATGTGAATAAAGCTTTACTGGCCCATCACCTGTACCGTCTTGATGTTGAGTACATGATTAAAGATGGCGAGATTGTTATCGTTGATGAGTTTACGGGTCGCTTAATGCCAGGACGACGTTGGTCTGATGGTCTTCACCAAGCCATCGAAGCGAAGGAGGGCGTTGAAGTTAAGAACGAAAATCAAACTTTAGCGACCATCACCTTTCAGAATTATTTCCGTATGTATAACAAGCTTTCGGGCATGACAGGAACCGCAGACACCGAAGCTGTTGAGTTTAAAAAAATCTACAACCTTGATGTGACTGTGATTCCGACCAATCGTCCGATTCAGCGTCAAGATTTGGATGATGTTGTTTACAAGACCGAGAATGCGAAATTCAATGCGATCATTCAAGATGTCAAAGAGCGCCACAACAACGGTCAACCCATTTTGATCGGGACCGCAAGCATTGAAAAATCCGAAAAGTTAAGTGCAGCTTTGAAACGTGAGGGAATTCGCCATGATGTTTTGAATGCAAAACACCACGAGCGGGAAGCTGAAATTATCGCCCAGGCGGGAAGAAAGGGCTCCATCACGATTGCAACCAACATGGCAGGTCGCGGAACCGACATTATGCTGGGTGGTAATGCTGAAGGCATGGCCCGAATGGCCACCAAAGCTACAGAAGGCACTGAATTCGAAGAGGCACTGAAGAAATTCAGGGAGCAAATTGAAAAAGAAAAGCAGGAAGTTCTGGCTGCTGGTGGACTTTATATCGTTGGTACGGAACGCCATGAGTCTCGAAGGATCGATAACCAATTGCGTGGTCGTTCGGGTCGACAGGGGGACCCAGGAGCCTCTAAATTTTACTTATCTTTAGAAGATAATCTCATGCGTATTTTCAATGGAGAAATGATTCAAAGGGTGATGACCACTTTGAATGTTCCTGAGGATGAACCCATCACGGCAAGAATGGTGACTCGCTCCATTGAGGGAGCACAGAAGAAAGTCGAAGGCCACAACTTTGATATTCGGAAGCATTTGCTTGATTACGATAATGTGATGAATCAGCAGCGGGGTGTCGTCTACGGACTTCGTAAACAGATTATGGCGGGCGAGAATATTGATCGCACGGTTCTTGATTTTTTGGGCGAAGTGACTTCAGACATTTTGGATACAGCCATTCCTCAAAGCGGCAGAAAAGAAGAGTTCAACTTACAAGCCTTAGAGATGGGTTTACAAAATCAGTTTGGAATCAAAATTGATTTTAATTCTCTTCCACAGGTCAATGAAGAAACACTCACTGAAACTGTGAAGAGTTCGGTGAAACAGGCTTTCGAGCATCAAAGAGCTAATTTGGGTCCTTTCTATGATCAGATTAAAAAAATTGTTCTCTTGCAGGCGATTGATCAGCGGTGGAAAGAACACTTGCTCAGGGTGGATCGCCTGAAAGAAGGCATCAACCTCAGAGCCCACGCTCAAAAAGATCCATTGATCGAGTACAAAAAGGAAGCTTTCGGAGCCTTTGAAAAATTCATGTCTTCGATTCGCAGTGAAACCATCGAGAAGATCATGAAAGTGCAAGTGGTGGCGCAAGAGCAAGCAGAAGCCATGAATGATATGCTTCAAGCACCGGATATGAGTGATTTGAATTACCAAGGTGCTGAGCAGTCAGCCAAAGCGGGATTTCCCACATCGGCACCCTCTTCTGCGGGCTCAGAAGCTCCCCAGCGACAAAAAATGAGAATGTCTGCAGGCCCACCTCCAGATTCCCAAAAGCCACTGAACCGAGCTGATCGTCGTCGGATGGATAAAGGACGTCCTACCCGGTGATTTGCCCTCAGTGTGGATCCCAAGTTGAAGGTGATTTTGGGATGGTCACTTGTGGCAACTGCGGAGCTGTGCTTTTCATCGATATGGATGGAAATCTGCAGTTCCAGGAGCAAGAGGTTTCACAGCCTGCGGGACCGGTCGTCGACGCGTTTGAGCCCATTGTAGAATCAGGCCCCATTGAATTTGCTGAACCAATTCCAGATGCGATTCCAGAACCAGTCGCTGATCTAGTCCAAGACTTTAAGCCAGTCGAGGAATTTGGAAACTCTGAGACAGCGGGCTTACCCCTCTCATATACTTTAAGAATTGAGGGGATTGATACCAAGGATCTTGTGGATGTCGTAAGTGAAGTGCTTTCGGATCCTAAGCTGAAGCTTGATCACAAAGCTTTGATGAAACAAGCAGCCTCGGGAACACTTGTGATTGAGCGCATGAATGCGATCAAGGCCATGGTCATCCTTCAAAAGTTGAAAGGTTATGCTTTAACTCTATCGTGGGACCAACATGCTTTTGAGACTTAGTTTTATTGCGATTCTTGTTTTCTCTTTAGCTTCTCAAGCGGAAGAGAAAGCGGTTGAACCGGCGGCACCACCCACCACAGTTAAACCATGGATCGAAATTGAAACCCGAGTCACCGAACTGAGTTCTAAAATCAAAACAAAAGAAGATGGACTCAAGGGACTTATCCTCAGCAAGCAGACGATGCCCGATGGCTCGGCAGCACTCAATACATTGGTGGATGAAATTATTAAAGAACACAAAGCATTGAACGAGCTCAAAGAAGAATACAACAAAGCTCTGAATCAACTCCGCTATCGCTTTCCTGAAAGAGCCGCCAAAGATCAGACTTTTCAAAAATTAGATTCGAAATCTCTCGAGGAAACTGAGGCTACGGTCGGTATTGATGGAAAACTCAATCGCAATATGAAAAAAGCCCGTCAACAATTTGGCCGAGCCACAGATCGCAACGGACAAGTCGTCGAACTGATCACGACGACAACCGCGCCAGAGAAGTCTGTGGATGAAGCAGGCGCTATTCTCATTAAAAAATAAACAAACACATCAAGGAGTATGTATGAACTTTTTAGTGTTTCTTTTCGCAGCTGTGCTCCGGCTGAGTGGGCAAGATTTTCTAACCCTGGTTTAGAATCTGTCCCTTCAGCAGAACGCCGGCCTCTAACTACCTAACTCTTTAGAGAAAAAAGGGAAATCGGACGGAATTTCTGTTTCTTGTTTTACAAGAAACAGAAATGACCAACGAACACGCAGATCTCATAAGTAAATGTTGGCTCTATTGAGGCGGTCGCAGCGACCAGGGACAGGATTTTGAGTCAGTTTCTAGTTTATTGAACGGGAACAAAAGTAGGGGCGTAACGAATTTCGTTCGTCCCCTTGACGGTTTCTTCATAAGAGGGCTCTTGAGCCCTCTTTATTCTTTCTTGCTGCCACTGTGCCTCGAGGGCGGCATTGGCTTGAGCATTCATCGTGTCTTGATCTTCAGCGCTCACTTCGGGTTTATAGACTTCGCCCACATAGACAGCCTTGCCTTCAGAAAAGTGCACTTGGCGAGATTCTTTCGTTTCTTGATTGTAGAAAACGTAAGTCCAACGATCCGCACCTGATCGTCGCAAAGTCTGCTGAGGAGATCCCATGATCTCAAGGACCTGATCCTTTTCCATACCTACAGTGACTTTATTGAATTGCTTCGATGGGGACATCTGGCAGCCCACCGTGAAGAGACTTGCTAAAGACAATACAAGAATCACCATCCTCTGTGATCCCGTTTTCATCAGTTTCATTCGTGCTTCAAGATTATCTAGAAACCACAAGTATTTCAACACACTCAAAAAATTTGTCTCAAAATGATACGAGAACTTTAAACTGGCAGATTCAGTTTGGATTTCTGGATCTTGCCTGAATCCGTCTTTGGGAGGCTTGAGAGGAACTGCACCTGTTTGGGCACTTTAAATTTGGCGAGGTGTTGTTGACAGTAGTTCACAACTTCATCTTCAGAAAGCTGCATTGAGTGCTCTAGAGCGATGAATGCCTTACCGACCTCTCCCCATTTGGGATCAGGAATTCCGATCACAGCGACCTCTCGCACCCCTTGAATTTTCTGAATCACTCGCTCAACTTCGGCAGGATAAACATTTTCTCCGCCGGACTTGTACATTTCCTTTTTTCGACCAACGATAAAAAAGAATCCTTCAGAATCTTGGCGAACAAGGTCACCAGTTTTTAGCCAGCCATCGGCCGTCAGTGTATCTTGAGTGGACTTTGCATTGTTAAAGTAACCCGTCATGCTGCTGGGGCCTCTCAGCCACAATTCGCCAATTTCATTGGCGGGGACCGGCTGACCAGAATCATCACAAACTTTGGTTTCGATGTAAAAATTGGGAAAACCCACAGAGCCTTGTTTTGATTTT
>JBKCXY010000079.1:0-9318 GCA_046315835.1 Pseudobdellovibrionaceae bacterium
GCGGACGATATGCCCACGATACGTGATTTGGTGAAAACTGCATTGAAGGGGATCGGTTACAAGAATATCATCGAAGCCGCTGATGGTGAACAGGCGATGACCATTTTGACCAAAGGTCTGACCAATGGGGCTCCCATTGAGCTCATTATCTCGGACTGGAATATGCCTAAAATGACAGGGCTTGTGCTGCTCAAATATGTCAGATCATCGACTGAGCTTCAGAAGTTACCCTTTGTTCTTCTGACCTCTGAGTCAGAAAGAGATCAGGTCACGGAGGCCGTTCTTTCAGGAGTCAGTCAATACATCGTGAAGCCGTTTGCGGCAAAGATGTTCGAAGAAAAGCTCAAAGGTGTTTGGGCTAAGCACTCTGCAAGTTCTTAGATTTTCGAGAGAGACTTCTGAAGTAAGGAACACGCAAGGTGAGTTTTGTTCCTGAACCGATCACGCTTTGAACCGAAGCCTCGCCGCCCAGAGCTTGAGCTTCTGCGCGAATGGCATCCATTCCCACACCACGACCAGAGAGTTCAGTCACCAGCTCTTTGGTTGAAAACTGAGAGTCGAACACATGTTGAATCACTTGTTCATCGGACTCTTGCTCGTGAGGGAAACCTTGTTTGTCTAATTTCTCGCGAATTTTTTGGGGATGGATTCCGCGGCCATTGTCTTTAATCTCAAGGATCAGCCAATTTTTTACAACTTGAGCATGGATACGAATTTCTCCTTCAGGCAACTTGCCCATGGCGACCCGCTCTTCCCGGGTTTCGATCCCATGATCAAGAGCATTGCGAAAAGCGTGAACACAAGAAGACATCAAGGGCGAATAGATCTCAGTCAGCAGTTTAACAGGCTCTCCCTCATACTTGAAGGGGAGTAAAGATTTATTCTCTTGAGCCGCGAGATTTTGCACAGTTCCTTCGAAAGCTGCAAAGAAGTCAGGAAGTGGGCGGCTCAGGAAAGTTTCTTGGTAGAGCTCGACTAAAGCGGGCGCTTGTTGATCCAGAGTTTTCATGAAACCTTCCACGGTGGCCCGAGAAATTTCAAGAGAGTCTTGATTTTTCCAATGAGCTCCGAGCAGCCCTGTGAGCTCTGCCTGGGTGGATTCAAAATCGCTTTTCACTTTTCTAAAAGCAGACAGAGCTTGGTCTGCGGGCCAAGCTTGAAAATGGCTTTCGATCTCATGAATGGATGAAGCCAGTGCTGAAAAACCAAAAGTCGAAAATCCACCCTTGAGGGTATGAAGAGCTCTGAGGATTTCAGAAGTTCGAGAGGAGAGATCGGGACTCTGAAGGCTTTCGATCAGTTCCGAAGATTCGGCGAAAAAGCGCCCCATACGTGTTTTGTGCTCAAGAATTTTGAGAATCATTTCGACTTTTTCGCGATCTGCCTGAGATTGTCTTTGGGCACGCAGCAGCTCAGTAATATCCGAGGCGACAAGGACTATTCCAGTGAGCTTTTGTTCCGTATTCCGCAGCGGGAAGTATTGGAGAGAGATCTCGAGTCCCTCTGAATGAGGCAGTGTCGGGGGGGCCAGGGGGGCCAGGTCTTCAAAGGGAAGCATTTCACCCTTCACTGTGAGAAGCCATTTCTTAAAGCCCTCAGTTTTCTGAGGAGCGATTTTCAACACATCCCAAATCGGTTGCCCGGCAGGATCAGTTTCTAGGAGTTTCCGACAAGACTTCGAAGTGACGGGAAGAACTTGACCCATTAAATCAAAGACCAAGAAACCTTGAGCGAGTGAATCAAGAAGGCCTTTCATGAGAAGATTTAACTTTTGAATTTCGAAAGTTCTCTCTTCGACCATCTTTTCGAGATTTTTTGAATAGTTTTCGAGTTGTTCCTTGGCCTTCTGCAGCTCAAGAATGACATCTTCTTTTTGTTGAAGCTCTCCTCGGTATTTCTTTTGAAGAGTTTCTTCGAGTGTCACATCTCTAAAAAAGCAGAGAAATTTTCGCTCACCATCAATGAGGAGAGGTTGAATCGTGATCTGAGTCCGGCCTGCTTTACCTGAAGGCGTTGAGAAGGGAACTTCCTGGTAGGGGGAGGCATCCGAAAGCAGCTCCAGATCTTTCAAAGCCAAGAGGGGCTCGGTGAACTTCACCAGGTCAAGAAACGAAAGAGATCCACGCAAAATTTTTCGCAGAGACTGGTCTGCGATCAGAGCTGCAGATTCATTGCAATAGGTGACGACGAGATCTTGCTTGAAGACAAAAACAGGTTCTAAAAGTGAGTCGAAGACCTTCAGATCCATCTTATCTCCCTGCCGGGGTTCGGCCTGAGAGGACTTTAAACTGAGAAGGCGGAGACCACTCTGACTCAAGACCTAGATTGTTTTTGGCCATCACTCTCCAGTAGAGGTCACCTTGAGGAACTTCCTTTAAAAGCTTTCGGCTTTTTTCACTTTGGAGTTCTGTGAGAACGGTTTCAAAACCGGGGCTTTGTGAAATTTGAATCAAATAAGAATCAGCATTTTTGACGGATTTCCACTCCAACCAAAAATTCGGGTTTTCCGTTTGCTGGAAGAAAAGAGTCATTTCATTGAGAGGTTCTACTAACCGTGGGACACCGAGAGGATTGAGAAACTGATAGCGAGCGGTGCTGGAGGGAGAAAACTGAGACCAAGGGGCTTGGCTCGAGGAAAGAGCGCGAACTCGAGAATAGTATTCTCCGGGTTCGCTGAGTGGGATTTCCACTTTTGTTTGTGATGTGATGAAAGATTGAGGGGTGGAAAAATTGGGATCGCGAGAAATCTGAACTTCATATTTCGGAGAAGGCAGGATCGGTTTCCAAGAAATCAATGTCGTGACCGGAGTTGGCAGTGAATCTTCATTCTCTCCGAGAACTTCAAAGTTTTCAAATTGATGAACGGTGGGCGGCGCCACACTGACCTGGGTTTCCCCCACTCGAGAGGGCAAGCTTTCCTCTTTTTCAGGCGCTGATGCAATCACTCGAACAAAATAGGTGCCCACGGGGACCTCTGAGAGACCAATGAATTCATTTTCTGTTTCAATCTCACTGATTTGCGAGAACTGTCGGTCAGCTGAAAATTCTAAAATGTAACTTTCAGCTCCTGGAACAGCTTGCCATTCAATAAACTTGGCTTTTCGACTGGGCTTCACACCTTCAGATTTGAGTGTGAGCAGGATCGGGGAATCGAGCTTTTTCTGCTCTTGACCATTCACAGAGAAATTTCGTACCGTCGACCAGAACTCAGGAACCCCCGCCTTCACCAATTTCACTCTTGCATAGAAAGAGCCGGGTTCGACGAAGGTTAACGAATGCTGAAGAAGGCTTGTTTGCGTGTCTGCTAACATCTGTTTGAACTGAGGATCCCGGCTCACTTGCAACTGATAGAGGCTGCCCTCTAAAGATGACGGAGTCCAAGTGATGGTGAGCGGAAGAGTTGTCTTGGGCCTTCCATCTCCACCTAAGGGGAGGGGAATGTTCTCGTTAGCAAGGGGGGTCAGAATTTCGGGCGCAGGAGTTTCTACAAGAGATGTCTTTGTGATGGCGCTCACACCCGTGGGTTCGCCTAAAGTATTGAAGCCCACCACACGTGTGTAGAAGAAACCTTTTGAGGGATAGGTCCGAGTTTCCATCGAGTTGATTTGAGAGGGAACTTCCAAAGGGTTCAGCTTGAAGTTTTCGCTCTGAGAAAACTGAATCAAGTAAGAGCTATGAAACTCAAAAGACTTCCACTTCAGCTGAAGGCCTAAGCCATTCTTTTTCGGGGGAAGTGTTTGTGAAGGGGGTGCCTTCACCCAGCGAATCGTCTCGGGCAGGGTGTTCAGGTCAATTTTCTTTTTAGGCCGTTCTTGAATCAGCTTAAACTGGCTACTCCCCACTAGCTCTCCCTGTCCATACTTGAGATCCAGTTGAAGTTGGCCGCCCACATCCGTGAACACCACCAGAGAGTTAGGTCCTAATGTGAGAACACCGCCATCGATAAAGCGGATCTCTGTCGTTGATTTTTCCCCCGTGAAAATAGAATCACCGAGCGAGATTCGTTCTTGGAGCTTTGAAGATTTCCAAACAAACTTCTGTGCTGATTTTTTTCTGACGTCATTCTGTAAAAGCGAAATGGATCCAATCGGTTGACGATCATTTTCTCCATCCCCAAAGAGCAGGGAATCGTCGTACAAAAAATAGAGAGCGAGCAACAAGACAAGACTTGCTAGAACCAAAAGACGTTTATCAGTTTTGTTAAGACCAGACAGGGTGCTCATTCAGGTAACTCTTCGGAAAAAGGTCGAATTTTCATTATGGACCTTTGTCAGTTCGTTGGGGTTCTAGACTCCTCTTTGGAGTCTAGCAGCATCATAATGAGACAGATGCGAACCACGGGTATGTCTCTCAAATACAAGATTCTTCTTTTGCTGACGCTGGTTCCAGTCCTCACTCTCGGATTCTACATTTGGATGGCCATCAATGTGTTTCAGAATGATAAAGAGTCTTATGTGAGAGATTCGAGTCTTTCTGTGGTGAAAACCCTGTCGAGTCAGGCCGGTCTTCAACTGAATTCCACTCTTTCAAAGGTAAAACCCATCATGCAAGAGTTCCTTCTTCGAGGAGAATTTGCAGGTGTCAGTCGTAGTATTCTCGAGTCTGATTCTAGTCTTTTTTGGGTGGCGGTTTTTCAACAAGGACCTGGCGGAGTCGAGCAAAGAGCGATTGTTGAAAAATTTCAGGCCCAAGGGGTGCAAGAACTCAGAAGCTTTGGAAATCTTTCGCAGCTTTTTGCGCAACTGAAAGGTGAAGATCGGCTCATCCGATTTCCCTTCAAAAATGAAAAGATGCTGGTGGTAGAAAAAGTTTCCTTTGGCGGCGAATCTCCCCTCTATTTTCTGGTCATGGCTGAGGCGCAATCCTTAGTTTCTGCATTCAAAGCTGCCACGGGTGGCCAAGCGTTTCTCGTCGGACCTGAGGGTTTTATTCTACTGGGGCCGGCTGAAGTTAAAGCCAACTATCTGAGCGAGCTTTATGATGTTCCTTTGGAGTCCTTTGGTCAGACCAAGTCGTGGTCCTTTGCTAAAAATACATTTTCAGTTGCAGGCGAAGAAATGATTTCTTCTTTTTCTCAAGTGCCATTTGGTCAATTGGCCGTGGCTTCCTTCGTGCCAAGGTCCGCAGCCTTTCAGGCCGTCAAAATTCTGATTCAGCGAAGCGTGATTTTCTTTGTCCTCTTGATCGCGGCGACAACGATTGTTTCTCTGATCGCCTCTGCAAATCTCACTGCAACTCTCTCAGGGCTCAGTCGAGCCGCACAGAAAGTCGCTGAAGGTGTCTTTGATATTCAGGTTTCTGTCAAAAGCAAAGATGAAGTGGGAGTCCTCGCTCGAAGCTTCAATCAAATGGCAGGAGAGATTTCACGACTGGTGAGAGAGACGGCTGAACAGGCACGAATGGCCGGAGAGTTGAAAACAGCGAAGACTGTTCAAGACACTCTGTTTCCTCCTTCGACTGCAAAAATTGGTGACCTTGAGATCTCTGGTTTCTATGAGCCGGCCAGTGAAATCGGAGGAGATTGGTGGCACTACTCCCAAGTCGGGAATAAAGTCTTTCTTTGGATTGGAGATGCCACAGGCCATGGAGCGCCAGCGGCGCTGATCACAAGTGCGGCTAAGAGTGCATCGACAATTCTGGAACGTTTGGATGTGGATCCCGCGCAAGCGCTCTCTCTACTCAATAAGTCGATCTACGATGTGTCTCGTGGTCAGATCATGATGACCTTTTTCTTGGCAGCCTATGACTTAGAAACTCATGAGTTAAGTTATGCGAACGCTTCTCACGAAGCTCCCTTTCTCATCGGACAATCTGAGCAGCCTCCCAAAAAGAAAGATTTAAATCCTTTGAATGAAGTCATTCAGCCAAGGCTTGGGCAAAGCCGGGATACGGTCTATGACCTTCATAAGGTGATCCTTGAAAAAGGGGATCGAGTTCTCTTCTACACCGATGGAATTCCTGACATTCCAAATCCTGAAGGGGAATCTTGGGGTGAGCGGGAATTTATCAAAGGCATCTTAGCATCCAATGCCGCTCGCCCTTCCGCTGCTGAGTCAGTTCAACGTCTGGTCGCCTCATTCAGTTCCTACCGAAGTCAGTCCACTTTAAAAGATGATGTGACATTTTTTATGATCGTGAGGGATCTGTGAAAATTCACTATGTGGATGAAGCTTCACCACCAGAACTCGTCAAGCTAGTTAAAGGACCGAGCCTGCACCATGTGGTATGTCGACTCAGTCCTCACTTTGCAGACTTAGAGAAAGAGTGCCATCGTTTAGAAGCAGATCCTCAATATTTCTTTTCTGAAGAGTTTATACGAGGAGCTTCTCAGGACTGGAAGGAAATTCACTTTTCGGGAGCTGCCGATAAGCCTCAACTCCACAGTGAAGTGGAGCATTTTCTGCAGGGAAAAGGGCACTCCTCGTTGATCACAGCAAGTCAGGCGGTCATTGAAGAGCTCTACATGAATGCGGTGATCGATGCTCCACGAGAAGCAAAATCTCAAGGAGTTCAAGCTCCTTCGAAGTCCAATCACTTGCACTTAGGTTTTCAGGCTCAGTTCTTAGTGATTTCTTGCACGGACTATTACGGAGCACTGAGTGTATCCAAGTTTGTCAATCGAATGGATGAAGTCTATGCTCGCGGAGCTGGCGAAGCAATGAATCGCGCAGCCGGAGGAGCAGGACTTGGCTGTGTGATATTGTTTGAGAATAGCACTTCGCTGTTTATCGGAGTCAAGAAGGGGCAAGTGACTCGATTTGTGGTTTGGCTTCCATTGAAAGCCAGTCATCGACAAAGAGAGCAGATGCCAAAGAGTATACATCGAATTGAAATTGAATAAGTTGAGGAGAAAGTATGAGTAAATTCAGCTGTGGAATTGAGAAAAATGGATCGATCTTCAAAGTGACCATAGGTGGTATCATTGATGAAGATGCCGACTTTGCGCCCCACGCGCTGGCGGCGGCCACTGAAGTTGTGGTGGAGTGCAGTGGAGTGAAAGGGATCAACTCATGCGGGATTAGGGAGTGGATCAAATGGATCTCTGTAGCGGCGGGTAAGAAAGTCCTTTATCGCCAGTGTCCCAAAGTCATTGTGGATCAAATCAATATGGTTCAAGGTTTTTTACCGGCGGGAGGGCGGGTCGAGTCTTTCTATGTTCCTTACTTTCATGAGGATTCAGGCGCCGAGAAGACTGTGCTATTTACTCTAGGGAAAGAATTTTCGTCTCAAGGTGAGATCAATGCGCCTGCTGTGAAAGATGACGCAGGGAATGAGATGGAAATGGACGTTATTGAAGCCAAATACTTCAAATTCCTGAAGAAGTAATGATCAACTAAAGTTGGGGATTTGCCGATAGTTAATCGGGAGTACTATGGCCAATAAGTCGAGAGTCGTCATCCTCGAAGATGATGTGACAGTTTTAGAAGCTTTAAAAGCAGCTCTTTCTCGAGCAGGGCATACTGTTTTTGCTACTGCCAAAGCTGATGAGGCCATGGATTATCTGAGAAAATATCAAGTGTCTTTGATCTTTGTGGATTGCCTGCTGCCTGCCACCAGCGGGGTGGACTTTGTGACAGATGAAGTTCGCAAGATTTTCCCTGTGGGATCATTGGACATTGTCATGATGTCAGGACTATTCACGGATAATTCTTTCGTGAAGGATACTTTGCGAGCCACCGGGGCTCTCGGATTCTTGAAAAAGCCATTCGAAATTGAAGAAGCTTTAAAATTTGTCAAAGCGCCTGTGGTGTCTGCTAAAGTGAACCAAGGAATTCATCCCAGAAAAGTTCTCTATCAGATTTTCTCTAAGTTGAAGGTCACGCCCCGAGAAAAAAGAAAAGTTATCGAAGCCTTGGACGAAATTCATAGCTATGATTTACCCTTTGTCTATTCACTTCTGATGGAAGCTCAGGCCACTGGGCATTTGAATATCGTTTCAAAATCAGGGGATGTGAGTGGAATTTCCTTTGCTCAAGGGAAAATTGTGGCCGTCGATATCATCGATCAAGACACGCAATTAGGAAAAATTCTCATTCAAGAAGGCTATTTAACAGCCAAAGATCTTGAACAGCTTCTGATCGTCAAAGATCATCCTAAGAAGATTGGGCAACGATTGATTGAATCTTATCTCTTAAGTCCTCATGCTTTCAATTTAGGCTTGAGCACTCAAATGAGCTTGCGACTTTCTCGCACCATCAGTGATACAACTTGTAAAATCAATTTTGCGCCCACGGATCTTGAACTGACTACGCCCCACATCGATACCCAGACTTTGCTGCCTTATCTTCATGACTGGGTGGCTGGGAAAATTTCTGTCTCTTGGTTCAGAGCGCATTTTTTGCAGTGGGAAAACTGTAAAATGACTTTGACCTCATTGGGAAGGGAGAACTGGCAAGAGGAAACTCCGCTTCTCCAACAGCTTCCAGGTCTGAAGGAAGCACTCAGTGCGAAAGTCACGATTCATGAAATGGTGGCTAAGTTCCAGGTTTCTGAAGAAATTGTTCTCAAAGCACTTCATTATATTCTTATTCGAGGCTGGCTCAGCTTTGAAGAGGTTGGCAGTGAAGTGTCTTCGCAGGAGCGCTTGCAGTTTTTGAAAAAGATTGATTTGCAGTTTACAGGTAAGTCCAAGCCAGAACTCATTGAGGTGATGGCGCGAATTGCCGGCACGATTGAATCAGATCCATTTTATACTTTATCCGAATTTAAAAGAACGATTGGGCATGTGAGTCCCGATGATCCTCAAGCTCTGCGTGATATCTATGATAAAATTTTAACGATTGCCGAAGAGGCCACTGAATTTACAAAAACGAACAATAGTAGTCAGGTGCATGAGCAGCTGGTTCAAGCAGATCTTGAGAATAAGATGAAGGCCAGTGGTCTTTATGAGGAAGCCAAAGCTCTTCTTCAAAAATCACAGTTTTCGCAAGCTCTCACTGTGTTGAAAAAAGTGGAAGCGCTTGACCCACAAATCGATCGATTAAAACTGCATTTAGCTTGGGTAAAAACGGCAGGAAGTGATTCCCATCCGAATCGAGCAAGCATTCTTCAAGAGGTTGAAGCTGACTTACTCCAAGTACCACCCGAAGATAAGTTCGAGCCCATTTTCCATTTTGTGTGGGGGATTTATCACAAAGCAAAAGGAGATTTCGCGAGCTCCAAAAAAGCTTTAGAAAAAGCACTCGCCCTAGATAGTTCCTTTTTGCCAGCACGTCGGGAAATCTCAGTTGTGGCCTCTAAAGTACAAAAGAAGTCTTCGGATAGTGACCTGACAGCTCTGATTGGCGGATTCTTTAAGAAGCGCTAAAATTGGTGATC
>JBKCXY010000080.1:0-7456 GCA_046315835.1 Pseudobdellovibrionaceae bacterium
GTCCTAGAAATCCTCAGATTAGTGATCGAACTGACTCAATAGAGCAAGGTCTCGTCCAACGTGTTCAGGACCATTGATGGGCTTCTAACCCAATGAAGCAAGGGTCAAGGATTGAAGCAGCTGGGAATGCCGCTCCATCTCGATCAGCTTTCGGCTGCAAAGCAAGTGTTATCTGGTCACTCGTTTAATGTGCTTAACCATTGTATTGGCCATACTCGCAATGAAACTAGGTCGAGACACGTCTTAGAATTTTTTGCAGCGATTCCGCAGATTCCAGATTTGGAAAATGACCGCAAAATTCTAATATTTCAATTTTTGCTTCCGGCACTAATTCCAGAAAAGACTCCGGCTGACTTAACTTGTGCGACCGATCTTCGCGTCCCCACATCAAGTAAACTGGACAAGCGATTGTTCCTATATGCTTCGGCTCAATTCGAAGTCCAGCCTGGACCACGGAGGCTAAGCAGTTGCAGCCGCCACTGGACAAATTTTTCTCCGTCACTTTCACGCATGACTCAATTTGGGAGCCCTTTGGAAGTGCAATCTTCAACAATACTTTTGCAAATTTCTTTCTCAGGAAAAAACCTACAAATTGACCTAAAGCGGGAATAGTTAAAAACTTTGGAATGACCCCCCAAAACCGGGCATATCAAAAACGAGGACTCGATAGTCGTTTTCAAGGTTTCTCACTAAATCATCAAAATGTTCGATTACGCATGGCCCATCGGGCACCATGACGACGACGGACTCGCCCCGGCCTTGGAATCTTGCTCGAATGTTGCCAAAGTTCGTCTCGATGTGATCGAATCCGTCTTCACGCTTCTTTTTGAAATATAAAATAGAATCGATATAACTGCCGAGCATAACTTAAGTTTTCGAGCAATGGCCTCGCGACTCTGAAATGATGAGGCATCCGCCCGCATGGCCTCTCCGGGGCATATTGCTGCGGGGATCACTCATGAGATCAACAATCCCCTGTCGGTCATCTTCGGCAAAGCCCACAAATCACTCGCTCGGGACGGTATCCAGAAAATATGATCATCCGATGCCAGACCATTCAGATCTCTCAAGTGCTTGTCAATCTTCTGTCCAACGCTCTGGATGCGGTCAGAAATCAATCAGAGGAATGGGTCAAAATGCAAGCTGAGGATCGGGGAAGTCATATTGAGATGCGGATTTCCGATGTGGGCCCCGGAATACCACCCGAAGTCGCCGATAAATTGATGACACCCTTTTTCACCACTAAGCCTCCCGGCCAAGGAACAGGGCTCGGGTTATCAATTGCTCAACTAATTATCAGCGAACACGGTGGCACTCTCACCTTGGATCGATCTGCCCCAAATACCTCGTTTGTGATCTCACTCCCGAAGGCGCAAGAAATGCGCAATGCAGCCTAAATGGATGCATTGCATTTCCACTTTTGAGCTCAGTGCTAAAACTATCGAGAAGCCTTGATCGAAAAATTAACAGCGCTTTTACAAGTCGTGACAGCTTTTCGCTCGCAGTTCATATCCGCTACATCCAAAGACAGTTCAGCCTGAGCATCAGTCGACTGAATATTAAACTGAGTCATCAAAGACTGACCTTTTTCTTTCAAGGTCTGCGCACTCACCCGCAATATTTCATCACGAGAAATAAAAATACTTGAGTCACTGATTTTGGCACGAAATGTTTGACGACCTGAAGCTTGACTCTGTGAAGTGACGGAATTTTTATCCAAAGTCAGACTTTCAATGTTCACCTCCGAAGCCGAAATAGGGCCCAGAGTCTCATTCATCTGCTCTCCATTCTCATTTTTACCCTCGACATCAATAAACAACTCAATCGAATTTAAAAGCCCCCGCAACTCGTTTGAGGAAACCTGTTCGTAGGTGCTCGTGGTGTTGAGTCTCAGCCGGATCAGAGCTTCTTCTTTCGCTGAGGCTTGGAGGGCAAAAAGATTAGCCATCGATATTCCGATCAAAAGACGTGCAAGTGACTTCATAGTAACTCCTTAAATAGCTTTGGGTTTCTGTTTAAATCCGAGGAGGCCTTTATCACGAGTCGTGCCCATGTCGCACTCATTCCGTGAACGATGAGAGCGGCGATGTTGTTAATTTAGTCGACACTGGCCACTTTAGGGCGCCCCTAAACAGATGAAAATGCTATCGGGTGAAAAAATGGGGCTTCTTAGCAGACCGGACCTCGTTTTCCTCTCGAGCGGGCGTGCAGTCAGATTTAATGAAATTAGCTTCTATTCCGCAGCATTACACAGAAGATGACTTAGTTAAAGAAGAGACAGAATAGCGCTTATCTTCTATAAACTGTTTTTATCCGCTATTTTTAATTTATAGTTAATAAAGTATAGACTCAAAAATAAAATCCAGTGAAACATAAAAGCACTTCTAGCCGGGTCTAGGAAGCATAAATGCATTATTTGAGGATAGAAAATCCATTTATTCAGACAGTTTAATTACGTATTTCAGGTAAACTTTTTAAAAACTCATACAATTTGTTGCTGTGTAGCCCTTCGGCTCATCACCTGTCCACAAGACGGCTCCCACTTTTGTCGCTTTGCCATCTTCAGAAATCAATATTTTGAGTTCAGCACGAACGTCTTGTGACAAGTTGAAAGCACAGAGGTAGCCAACTCGGGTCTGAAAACGGCATGGACTTAAGGATTCAAAAACACGGCCATCATCTCTCACAAGCTTAGCTGCAACTTTTTTTGATAAACCAGTTGAGTCTGAAGTTAAAGAAGTTTCACTTAAAACCACAACGCTCAGTTTGAGTTCATTGAATTTACAATTTGAATTGACTGTGTATGAATCAGCCCATGAAGTTTGAGAAACTACTAAAGCTAATAAAACAAATATAACTTTTTTCATGATTTTTTGATACCGTTCCAAATGTTGTGGGATGAATTTCCCTTTATTCAAGCTAGAACGATTCTTTTATAAGGAGTGATAATATATTAAGTTTTTAAAAATCATAGATGTTAGGATTTTGTACAGTGAATTTCGTGTAAAAAGGTAAACAATTGATTTATATCCAGAATATACGGTTAAACTCAACTTGCAAGTGGTCTAAATTTTTGAGGATAACCTCAGTAAAGCTCACCAGTTCGTCAGTACCCTTGATTTTTTTAAGGTTAACTTTAAATAAGTCATGGCTAAATTAAGGTAATGATTAAAAAAGTCAGGTCAGAGCCATCCAGCAGTTATGCGTTGGCTCGATAATCTTGATGCAGTTTATATGACCTATCGTATTTCACCATTCGGAGCGCCTAAAATTAGAGCTGTGAAAAAAGAACGTAAGCTCTACTTTTGGGATTGGGCTCAGGTTAGTGACAAGGGTGCACGATTTGAAAATTTCGTAGCGTCTCATCTATTGAAATACTGTCACTTTATCGAAGATACAAAAGGTGAAAAGATGGAGCTGCGTTTCTTGCGAGATCGTGACGGCAGAGAAGTGGATTTTGTAGTTATGCAAAATGCAAAACCACTTTTTGCAGTGGAATGTAAAAGTGGTGAGCGCCAACTATCAAAGCATATTGCATATTTCAAAGATCGAACTAATATTCCAGAATTTTTTCAGGTCCACCAAGAAAGTGCTGATTTCGGAAACGAAAAGACAACCGGACGCTGTCTACCATTTTGGACTTTCTGCAAAGAAAAGAGTTTAGTTTGATAAAAAGTAACAAATTAAAATAAAAAACATATAACGGACCGGGCAATTTTACTTCTCGACAAGACTATGTGAAACAGAATGAGATCTTATCGGGTAGGCGGGGGTTCGGTGCTAATTTAGCGGTGAAGATACTTTCAAATTAGGCTAGATGAACTTTTGTTTTAATTAGGCCTGAAGAATTATTTTTTTATTTCTGTTTTTAAAATTTTATCCCAAAACATAAAGTATAAACCAAAATTACCATTGAAATTGTGATGGTGACCACAATGATGGGTTGGCGTCGTAATCCATTTAAGAAGGAAATGTGATCGCCAGGCTTGAGGAATGGGGTCATAGCCTAAATGTAAAAAGCTATTTGTAAACAATACTATCAATGAAAAGCTTAACATCGAAGCCGGATGCCAGGGTAAAAACAAAAGGAAAGCCGTAAAAGGAACTGCAATCAATGCTCCTTCGGCAAGATGAAAGCTATAAGCTGCCCATGGTGTTGGGTTGATAAATTGATGATGTGTGCGATGTATTCGCATTTTTCCAGAGTGAAGCCAGCGATGAACCCAGTAAAAATAACTATCCTGCACAACAAGCATGAATCCTATTGAAAAGAAAAAATACAACCAACCACGCTCATCTGACCTGATCTGAAGATTCCGATCCATTCCAAATGTCAGAAGCGTCGTGACAAAGCCTTCCAAAAATGAAAGGAAGGCGTCCATGAAAAGGAAAAGATTTACCCCGGAACAGATCGCAGCAGTCTTGAAGCAGGCAGAGATGGGTGTTCCCATCAAAGATCTCTGCAGGCAACACTCGGTGACTGAGCAGACCTATTACAGATGGAAAAAACAATATGACGGCCTCGGAGTTTCTGAACTCAGAGAGCTTCGTGACACACGCGATGAGAACAAGCGCTTAAAGCGGCTCGTTGCTGACCTCACCCTGGACAAGCAAATGCTTCAGGAACTTCTCAAAAAAAAGTTTTAAAGCCCCGCCAGAGGAAAATGGTCACTGATTGGCTCCACAAGGCTTATCAGTTGAGCGAACGAAGATCTTGTCGTGTCACCGGCATATATAGATCTTTGTTTCGCTATCGATCAAATAAGCGTGATGACAGTCTTTATCGAATTGCGATCAGAGACATAGCGCAGAGCAAGCCAAGATACGGGTATCGCCGTATCTTGGTGCTTCTTCGCAGGCAGGGCTACAAAATTGGCAAAGATATGACCTACAGAATTTATCGAGAGGAAGGTCTTCAGGTGAGAACTAAGCGAAGAAAGAAAAGCGTTTCAAGACGAAGGATTTCAATCGATCGGCCAAAGTCAGTCAACAAGGTCTGGAGCATGGATTTTGTTCACGATGAGCTCACCAGCGGCGAGAAAATACGGATGCTTACGATAGTCGATCACTTTAGTCGTGAGAGTGTTGCCGTTGACGTTGGAAAATCACTTCGCGCAGCTCAAGTCACCGATTGCCTAAATCGACTAAAAAACACAAGAGGCCTTCCAAAAATAATCACCGTCGACAATGGCAGTGAATTTTCTGGAAAAGAAATGGATCGCTGGGCCCATGAAAATAACGTCGAACTTCATTTTATTCGCCCAGGAAAACCTGTTGAAAACGCATACATAGAAAGTTTCAATGGAAGAATCAGAGACGAGTGCCTGAACGCAAATATTTTCTATACACTTGATGATGCCAAGGAGATCATCGAGAAATGGAGAGAAGATTACAACAATTGGAGACCACATTCTTCGCTTGGAAATCTCTCGCCGATCGAGTATCTAGAGAAAACCAACAACGGAAACGGCTTTGAAATGACACAAAGTTTCTAACGTTCAGACTGGTAGGAATTTCCCGGGACGGTCAGACACAAAGTTTCTAACGTTCAGACTGGTAGGAATTTCCCGGGACGGTCACATCTATATTATCATAACGTAAGCTGTATGAAAAATTCTTTTCGAGTAGGTAAGCAATCACAACAGGTATTAAATACACCGCCAAATTTAAAAATGAATACACCGCCTCTTTAGCAGGCTTTGATTTTATATTTGGCTTTGCAATTTTTAGATGATGCCAAGCAGATTTTTTCCAGACCCAAAAAACCAAATACAAACTGCCACAAAACAGCGACAACATAATGATATTTCTTAAGTAACGAGTCAAAACTAATTGAACAATTTCAGCCATGCACTAACTATAGTGATAATCTGTCTTATTTCATAATTGAATAATTTGACAAAAAGTACGATTTTCGCAAAATCAGTTAATGAAAACTCAAAATATCAAAATCGAAGTCACAAACAAAGTCATTGAATTAGAAATAACAAAAGGGCATTTGCGCTGGAAAGTCTCTGACCTATCTCGTATTACTGGATTCAGCAGACAGCTGATTTACTATCATTTTGGTAAAACGAAAAAAGAAATTTTAGAATCCAGTGTTGACGTTGTTGCAAATGAATACTTCGGCCTAACTCCTGAAAGAATAAAATTACTAAAAGAAGGCAGAGGACCTAGTCCCGCACTCCGTTAGAGTTTGAAAAAGCGGACCCCAATCCCAGATAATCTGGGTGCTTTACAAAAGGAGTCCGCAATATGAAGAAACAAGAAAACGAGCCAGCTCGTCAATCAAATCATTTGGAAAGTCTACTTTCCAGTCGGGATATTCAAAATAAACTGATGGAGGACTGTCGCAACGCAGCTCTGAAGTTCGCAGCCCAGCTGATGAACGACGAGGTTGACCGACTGGCAGGAACCAAGTTTGCCCACAAGGCCGAAGGCCAATGCTGGCGCGGTGGCAGCGATAAAACCAGAATCGTTGTTGGTGGCGAGAAACTTCAAGTTCCACGACCACGAGTTCGAAATCTTGACGGCGAGGTTCCATTGACCTCACTGACGCAGCTTCAGGATCAGGATATTTTTGACGATGATATCAAGGACCGTATGGTGCTTGGTGTGTCCACCAGGAATTACGAGCCAGTTGTAAAATCCTGGTCAGACAAGTTGTCGATTTCGAAATCCAATATTTCGCGTGCCTTTATCAAGTCATCACGAAAAGACCTTGAAAAAATAAATACCCAAGACCTTTCGAAATATGAATTTATTTCCCTGATGATTGACGGCGTTGGCTTTGGCGATAGGACCCTGGTGGTGGCCCTGGGAATAACCCATGATTGCGTGAAAATACCTCTGGGAATCAGAGAGGGCGACACCGAAAATGCAGTTGTTATAAAGGATTTGTTGACGTCGATTCGGGACAGAAATTTTAAATTTCATGCAGACAAAATACTTGCTGTCACCGACGGGGCTAAGGCCATCAAGAAGGCATTGAAGGATGTTTTTGGCGATGCAGTTTTGATCCAGAGGTGCTGGCTTCATAAGCTTCGCAATTTGCAAAAATATGTTCCCGACAATCTTCACAAACAGCTCTGGTGGAGACTAAAAAAGCTGATGAACTTGGTGAGTTTTGAAGACGCAAAAAAGGAACTGGCGGCTTTAATCACTTGGCTTAGTGAAATCAGTGTGGAAGCTGAAAGTTCAATGAACGAAGTTGGGCTTGAACTTTTGACAGTTCATCAACTTGGAGTTATTGGCGAGCTTCGGAAATCACTTTATTCAACTAATCCGATTGAATCATTGATTTTTGGTCTTCGTCACAAAATGTCCAGAGTAAAGAACTGGAAGTCATCCAAGAAGAAAGATCAGATCCAGAGATGGATGGCTTCATCGATCTTGGCCAATCAGAAAAAGTGGCGCAAGCTTCGTGGTCACAAGCAGGTGAGTAAAATGATTGCGA
>JBKCXY010000081.1:0-4669 GCA_046315835.1 Pseudobdellovibrionaceae bacterium
TTGCTTACTCGCCCCAAACTTGGAAAGAAAAAGATCCCATCTTAAGTCCTTTTCAGCCAGACCTGCAGTGGAATGAAACTTCCGTACAACTTCTCACCGGACAAGCCAAAGATGATTGGCTCTATGGATTTATCTACTCAACCCAAACATCGGCCAACAGAGTGGGCCTTCAAGAAATTGAAGTGAAAACCATTTCCACATTGGGTGCCAGCGTTCTCTGGCAAAGCCGACAAACTTCGAAATGGCACCGTGCTCACCAATTGTCATTTTCTTCGGGAGCTTCCGGCTTCCAAGTCCAAACGCAGAACTCGCTGGGTTATAAATTTGGCCAAGGTTTAGGGCTTGGAATCAAAGCTCAAGGCCAAGTTTACTTCTTGAATCAAGACACGAGCTCTATGACAAGTTTTGGTGGAGTTCTCTTTTACGATCTGCCTTAAAACAACCACTGACGGCGAGCTATTTTCGCCGACGTTTGGAAGATCGCTTCCGGGCCTCTTCTTGCTCAATCAATTCAGAAATACTTAAGGTCAAATTCACAGGCTCGGCCGCTTCTTTAATAAATTCATAATCTGCTTTACTGACTCGCAAAGTTTCGATTTTTTTCCCCAGCAGAGTTTCAATCTCTTCAAGAAGAATTTTCTCGTCACTACTACAGAAAGAAAGTGCTAAGCCTTTGTTGAATCCCCGTCCCGTCCTGCCAATGCGGTGAACGTAATTCTCGGCTTTCTCAGGGAGATCTAAATTCACCACATGGGTCACATCGGGAATGTCGATTCCGCGAGCGCTCACATCGGTGGCAATCAGAATTTGACATTCGCCCGAGCGAAACTTGTCCATCACTTGGGAACGATTCTGCTGATCCTTCTCACCATGAATCGTCAGTGTTTCTATTTCAAGCTTGGCCATGGATTCAGCAATGCGCTCGGCGCGAACCCGAGTTCGCACGAACACAATCATTTTTCCTTCGGGATTGGCGCGGATATACTCGGCCAAAAAGGCTCGTTTGTCTTCCATTTCAACAAAAACCACATGGTGGGTGATATTCTTTGAAACAGGATCTTCCGGAGAGATTTGAATTCGAATGGCACTGGATCTCACTTGCGAATAGGCGAGCTTTTTGATTTCAGGATTAATCGTGGCCGAAAAAAATAAAGTCTGATGGCGCCTGGTGATCATTCGCTTAATCGCTTTCACGTCACCCAAAAAACCCAGATCCAGCATACGATCGGCTTCATCGAGCACTAAAATTTCCACGTCTTCAAGGCTCAGGTATTTATTTCTGACCAAATCAAAAATGCGACCTGGCGTTGCAATGATGATATCTAATCCCTCTTGCAGCTTTTTGATTTGTGGGTCTTTTTCAACGCCACCAAAAACAGCATGGGCTTTCACTTTGGTGTGCTTCGCGAGCTGATTGAACACAATTCCAATCTGCTCAGCCAGTTCCCGAGTGGGAACCATGACCAAGCACTTCACTCCAAAATTTCTCTTACTGGCTTTATTGGCGTGGATCATATCAATCACTGGGATTGCGAAAGCGGCCGTCTTTCCCGTGCCTGTCTGTGCAATGGCCAGAACATCTTCACCTTTGAGAATGGAAGGAATGGCTTTGTACTGAATATCCGTGGTTCTAAAAAAGCCGTTGTTATGGAGATTGGTCAGAAGAGCTTCAGACAGATGGAACTTTTCAAATTTCATGCGAGGACCATAACCTAAGCCTCAAAAATGTCAATACTCCCAAAGGAATCAACAAAAGGAGAACGAGCCAGGCCCGCGATGAGTCCTCTGCCGCTGGGGGGTTTGAAATAGTTCCACAGCCACTTCCTTGAAAGTCAAATTGAGTTTGAGTCCCAGGAACATAGTCGACTTGGAGATCTTGGATCATGGTCGGATTAGTCGGACTTGAATTCGTCAGTGAAAATTTAAACTTCACAAAGCGTTTGCGATCCAGCTGATCATAACTTGTCAGAGGCAACCATCCAGTGCCATCGCTAAAGTCATCTTTCAAAGCCGCTTGGAACTGAACACTGATATCGCTGCTCACAGGATTCACCGTCATGGCTGTCACATCAGGAAGCGTCGATCGTAAATCATAAGCTTTGGTCTCTGCTTCGAGCAGAGTGGTCAAAAATCGATACTGGCCAAGAGCTGTCAGGGTCGCACCTTCCACAGGATAATAATTCGTTGGATTAACAATCACGTTTCCAAGATCCAGCCAAACACGACCGTCATAGCCGGAGCCCCCATCCACAGCACCCACAGCACCGGGAGTTCCTCGACGGGCATCGATCGCGCGAGGATTCACGCTATTGTTGTAGAGCCTGATTTCACCACCCACCCAGATTCTGATGCTTCCACCGCCCCCAGCGCCACCGGGGCCCCCAAGCCCCACACTGGAGCCACCATTCCCGCCGACCGCCAGGATGTGGCCAGCAGCACCGACTTCCAAATGTCGAACAGCGAAGATTTCGATCACTCCACCACCAGCACCTCCGCCGGCTCCAGCTTCTGGAGAGGTTGGAGTCACGGTTCCACCATTTCCGCTACCGCCTCCACCACCGGCACCACCACCGGCATTCACAAAAGCATCATCAATCAGGTTAGATCCCGAGGCACCGCCTGTGGAATGAGTTCCGTTATCCCCAGGGGCCGACGAACCTAACGAGGAAAAAGCACCGCCGCCGCCGCCACCCGAACCAGTTCCAAAGCCAGTTCCACCGGCTCCGGCATAAACACCACCAGCGCCGGCTGTCACAAATGCATTTCTAGTGGTGCCTGCTTGGCCATTTCCTGAGCCCGCAGAACCAAACACAAAGGGCGCACCACCTGCACCGCCATCGCCACCCCCACAAGCTCCAAGCCCACCAGTTCCAGGATTGGTGCGTCCAGCACCTGAGGGCGAAGCCCCAGCTGAGCCCGAGCAGAGAATTCGTCCATTCACAATCACATCTGCCAGTGAGTGAATTCTCAGTGGCTGATTTCCCGTGGGCACAAGATCATAACCCGCGGGGAGTTCAAAGCGCGTGACATACAAGAAAGGATAAGTTGAGGTATCCAGATAAATGGTGGACCCCACCACGGTTCCAAAATTCTCGAAGGTGGAAAGACCGAACTCGCCGTGCCGACCATCGCCAAATTCCACAGTGGCATCTTGGAAAGCTCCAAAGCTCACTTGATAATCATCCACGATCATGGGCGGATGCAAAGTCCCAAGACCAGTATTCCAAATCAAGCTTGAAGAGGATTTTTTTGAACTTGAAGTAAATGATTCCGACAGCGACACACTTTGAGCCGCTGCTGTTTGAAGACCTAAAAAAATCACCAAATACAGGACTGACCTCAAGCCACCCCCGACTCGCTCTTTTTCTTTTCGGCTTCAAAGAGCACATGCATGATTTTCTCTCTGAGAACATCTCCCTTGAAGGGCTTCACAATATAAGAATCGACGTGATGCTGCTTCGCTTTTGAAATTTTCACTCGTTCCTGAGATTGCTGACTGGTCACCATGATAAACGGCGTGTCTTCACGGCCTTTGGTGGACCTGACGGCTCTCAAAAAAGTGAGCCCATCAGTTCTCGGCATTTCCCAGTCAGAAATGATCAGATCAATTCTCTGAGTCGAATCGACAACGAAACGATACGCTTCCGAGCCATCTCTGGCCTCTAAGATATTCTTAAAGCCAAAAATCTCAAGGTGCTCCATGATGACTTTACGAACCACTTCATCATCGTCAGCGACCAGAACAATGAGTCGATCAATGCGTAACATAAATCACCTCACTCTTGCCGGCTCGGAAGCCGAATTTTGACAACGGCACCGCCCTGCGGGTGGTTTTCAATTTTAAAGTCACCATGATGTTCCACTTCAATGATCTCTTTACAGATCGCAAGACCAAGACCCGAACCCTTTTCACCTTTGGTCGTGAACAGGGCCTCTGTCACTCTTGGCAAAATCTCTGCAGGAATCCCAGGGCCTGAATCCTTCACTTCAATTTCAATATCTTTCTCAGAATTTTTTCTCACCCAGAGCTGAATCACTCCCCCCTCCGGCATGACGTGGACAGCATTGATGAATACATTCATGAGCACTTGCACGACAGAGTGATGATGCGCTTCCAACAAAGCTTGTTGAAACTCGACCTTTTCAATTTTAACCCTATGTTTCTTCAGTTGATAGCCCATGAGTTCAATGGCCTCATCCACTGGTTTTGCGATGTGGATCAGCGTGTGCTCGGTTTTGGCGTCTCCATGAATAGCCACTTTTTTAAAGCGGGACAGAATCGAAGTCGCTGTTTCCGAGGCCTTAAGAATCGTTTCCAAAGCTTCTTTCATGCGAGCATTGTCTTTTTTTAGCAGCGCAAGATCCGCATGCCCCATGATCTGCATCATGAGGTTTCCGAATTCGTGCGCCACACTCCGGCCCACGACAGCCACGGTGTTCGCTCTCTCGGTTTCTAAAAGTTGATCACGAGCTTCTGCTAATTGGGACTCATGCCACAGACGCATTTCTTCCAAGTGGCGCCACTCTGTCATATTACGAGCTTTCTGGACGATTTCACCTTCGTTGAAAGGCTTATACATATAATACCAGCGCGACAAAATCTAAGCTCCGAGGAAATCCGAAATGGAAACCACACTACGATCATGATAAGAAGTCACGAATACCGCAC
>JBKCXY010000082.1:0-7641 GCA_046315835.1 Pseudobdellovibrionaceae bacterium
CTTGTACTTGTGAACTTCGTCAAAGATCCAAAGATCCGATTTTTCGAATTCCTTCTTTAAAATGCGAGTTCGACCTTCATCGATATCCCAATTGAGATAATCAAAACTCTTCACCAGAGCTTTCGACAGTGTTGTCTTCCCCACCTGGCGAGGACCAGCAAGAAAGACCATTTTCTCATCTAAATCAGTAAGAATTTGTTGCTGTAAATATCTTTTCATCAGCATCAAGTATATAGACTTTTTCGGATAGGTGTCCAGAATTACCTAGGCTTTTTTGGACAGGTGTCCAGAAAAGCCTATCCCTCAAAAAACAAAAAGCCCGGGTTTCCCCAGGCTTTCTGCGACTTAACCTATCAGGTTCAAATTAGAAATTGTAAGTGTAAGAAACGTTTGTCAGGAACTTGTCGTTAGAACCTTGACCATCAGAGAAGCTCAAATCTCCGCTTGTTGCTGTTCCGAAAGTTGCATCAATCATTCCTTTGCCAACTTTGAATCCAGCACCAGCATTCATAGTAGTATTGTCTACATCGTCTTTAGTTGTCGATGCTCCTGTGTTAGTTTTCTCTTCGTTGATGAGAATAGTCTGCTGAACTACTGCTCTCAAGACCATCCACGAAGTTGCATCAGCCTCTACACCCAACCAAACAGGCAATGTTGTCTCATTAACTTTTGGTGAAGTAGTGCTCAAAGTTGAAGGCTTAGACTCAGTTGTGCTGTACTTAACACCATAGAAGAAGTTGACGCCATCAGCTTTAACCAAAGTGTTCACCAAACCGATGTTCAGCTCATTTGTTTTGGTTGTAGAAGTTGGTAAAGAAGAAGTCACTTCAACTTCAGCCATTTTGTAATCAGCAAAAGCGTAGAGTGAATCAGAAACATTGTAAGCACCAGCAATAGTAGTATTAGCTTTGGTCTTCAACTTCACACCAGCACCGTTGTCTGACTGTGCGCCAAGACCTTGGCGTAAATAAGCTTCCCAAGTTCCATTTGTAGCACCCAAAGCGATTCCAGCAGAGTCTGATTTTCTCTTCTGAGTAGCAGAAACTTCGTCGAAACCTTTAGAGTACTTCAAAGTTGCACCCCAAGTGATGTCGCCCATTTTCGCAGAGTACATCAAGTTGATAGGGTTTTGCTCAACCAAGAGAGCAGTGTTACCAGTCAAAGAGAAAGCACTGTTTGTGTTGCTCACTGCAGTGTTCACATCTTCAGACTGACGACCGAAGTAAACACCATAAAAAGCATCTCCGTGCTTCTTAATGAATCCACCTTCTGCATGAGGAGAAGCTGTACCAGTTCCGCCCCACTCGATAGTGACTAACTCACCGACTGCACCCATTGTGTAGGGAGTCTCGAATGTGTACTGAACATCTGTCAGCTGTGGAGAGTTGCCTAATGCAGATACACGCGCCTTAGATGCGAATGCAGGAGAAGCCGCAGTTGCGATTGCTGCTACTACTAATAATTTTTTCATCGCTGTTCCTTTCGTTGATGAACATTGTTGTTTTCTTAAGTTAATCCTATTAACTCGTTTCTTAACTTAAATTTTGCTACACTCAAAATCGTAATAAATACTCTAGTCCAGTCAATAGGTTTTATTTTGAATGGTTATAAGAAAAGCTTTTTAAGTCGCTTTGTTGCCTTACTACCACAGTGTTTCGCTGAAATTTTTTGCACTTCAGATTTTTGTTTTGAGAGGAGAAGTGACTCGCTGAAGGTGCTCGCATTCTCTTCGGAAAAAATGGGCAGATCCGCTGTGGCTGCGTGTTTCACACTGTTTGATAGATCAATATTTTTTCGAGTTCAGATTCATTTCTGAATCAAACTGTTACCGCGGATCAGCTAACGCCCCGGACCTTGGTCTGGGTTTTTTCAGATTCTGCATCGCTCCTAGATAATGTGATGCTGCGTTAGACACGCGAAATAGAAATAAAATGATTTCTGGCAGTGAACTTGGCCTAAAGTCTGGCTAATCTTCAGTCATGAAAAAACGAACGCTCGACGGAATGATCAAGCGCCATCCCGATGGATTTGGCTTCTTCATTCCCAACGATACTGAAATACCCGATGCCTACATTCCTCGTCACAGCATGAAGGGCATCATGACCAATGATCGTGTGACTGTAGAGATTTTTCCCGAAGGCCCCAATCGGTTTCGCGGCGAAATCCGCAAGATTTTAGAAAGAGGCACCAAAACATTTGCTGGCGTCTTCTATCAAATGGGTGATGGCGCAGGCCTCGTCAAAGACGAAGGCAAAAGTTGGGGCACTGATTTGAAAGTTCCCCAGGGTCTCACTTTTCGAGCCAAAGATAAGGACCTCGTGAAAGTCGAGATTATCACTTACCCGGATCATGAAGATGGCTTCCAAGGTAAAGTGGTGGAAGTTTTAGGATCTTCTTTGGATCCCTTGACTGATGTGAAAAAGGTTTTGGTTAATCAGCAGATCCCACACACATTTTCGAAATCTTGCCTCAAAGAAGCCGAGTACTTCTCAGAACATGTTTCTGATGAAGATATAAAAAATCGAAAAGATTTACGCGCATTGAACTTCATCACAATAGATGGCGCCACCGCGAAAGATTTCGATGATGCGATTTATGTCGAAAGCACATCCCGTGGATTTCTCCTTTATGTGGCGATTGCCGACGTCTCTCATTATGTGCGAGAAAAATCAGCCATCGATCAAGACGCCTATGAGCGCGGAACCTCAGTTTATTTCCCCAATTACGTCGTGCCCATGCTCCCCGAGATTTTGAGTAATGGTTTGTGTTCGCTGAATCCTCACCTGCCAAGGCTCGCGGTGGTGGCGGAAATGCAATTTGATTTCACGGGAGAGCTTCAGGATAAAAAGTTCTATGAAGCTGTCATTGAATCGAAAGCTCGAGTCACTTATGGCGAAGCTCAAGAAGTGATCGATGGAAACGAAGTCACCAAACTTTCCCATGTAAAATCTGAAATTTTGAGAGCTGCCGACTTGGCCAAAATTTTAATGGCCGCCCGATTTAAAAGTGGTTCCCTCGATCTAGAAATCCCTGAAACTCAAGTGATTCTTGATGGAACTGGAATCCCTGTCGATATCATCAAGTCAGAGAGACTCTTTGCCCATCGCTTGATCGAGGAAATGATGTTGGCCGCCAACGTCGCGGTGGCGAAGCTCTTTCATGAACGAGAGATGGATGGGATTTTCAGAATCCATGATGCTCCCAATGAAGAAGCCATTCGAACTCTGCAACGTTATGTGGTGAATTTTGGAGGACACGCCAAGTTTGATTCAGGTGTTCTGCAAAAAAGACTTTCGCGAATACTGCAGCAGTTTTCGGGAAAACCCGAAGCCATCATTTTGAATATTTTAACTTTGAGGTCGATGGCCCAAGCTAAATACAGTCACAGCAATATTGGACACTTTGGATTGGGATTCGAACATTATACGCATTTCACCTCCCCGATCCGTCGATATCCAGACTTGATTGTTCACCGACTTCTCAAAGCAGCGATTCAAGTGCGCGGATATCGAATGATGTCCGAAGAAGAGCTACAAACAGCTGCAACCATGACGTCCGCTTGCGAGCAGCGGGCCGTGAAGTCCGAACGACAATTTGTTTCGATTAAAAAAGCCCGCTTTATTCATCGTCATCTCGGTGAAGAGTTCGAAGGGATTATTAGTTCCGTCACTAAGTTTGGCGTTTTCGTTCTACTCCGCCAATTTGAAGTGGATGGACTGGTTCATAAAGAGAATCTTTCTCGAGAGGATCTGATTTTCGATGATGAGACTTTGTCTCTTGTTGGAAAAAAGTCCGGTGTCAAATTCACGATCGGCGATGCCATCAAAATTAGAGTTGCATCTGCCGACACGGACAGTGGCCAAATTGATTTTGAACTGGCCGATCCGCCGAAGAGCCTTCAGCGCGGTTTTAAATACGAAGGTCAGAATAAAAAAGAGCATCGGGAATTTCGCGACAAGAAAAATCGTGGCCGCAGGCAAGAGCCTGCCCCCAAACAGTCTCGTAAACTCAAGTATATTGAAGAAAAGGCAAGCTCCACAGGCAAAACTTTTGAGCGCCCTAAGGCCGCGCAAGGACCTGCGAGCCGAAGCTCACCCTCAACTCAACAAGGGTTTGATCCTGAATCGCACCTCAAAAAGGTGATGGCTCAGTGGAAAGAGCGAAACGGCACTTCGGGTCCTTCAAAATCAAAGCCGAAAGAAGCGGCGTCAGGTGGAAAAAAAGAAGATCGATCGATTTTTAAGGGCAAACCCTCAAAGCCGAAGCCATCAGGTTCTCCGAAGAAATCAAATAAAAGAGGAAGACGATAAATGGGCGTTCTCCAGACTTCTCGCCAAATTGGCAAGACATTGAAAAATGCAGCCAGGCTTCGCACCATTGTTGGTGTCTTTGCAAAGCACGGATTTCACCAAATCCTGGAAAGAGGAAAACTAGGTCAGTTCGTCTTAGAAAGAATTTCTGCAAGTTCAGAGTCAGAACGCTTCACAACAGCTGAGCGCGTCCGCCGAAGCTTTGAAGAGCTTGGGCCCACCTTCGTGAAACTGGGTCAGCTTCTGGCCTCACGACCCGACTTAGTGCCTGAGGATTGGGTTCAGGAATTCGAACGGCTTCACACCCAAGTGAGCCCGCTCTCTTTCGATGTAATACAGACCGTGCTGAAAGAAGAGTTTGGTCAAGATCTGCAAAAGTATTTTCTGGAGATTAGTCCCCAACCCATTGGTTCAGCTTCCATCGCGCAAGTTCATCAAGCAACGCTCATCGATGGCTCGCAGGTTGTTCTCAAGGTTCAGAGACCCGGTATCATTCAAACCATTAACGATGATCTCAGTGTCCTGTATTTTTTAGCAGAACTTCTTGAGAATAATGTTCCTGAAGTCAAAGCCTATAGTCCACTGTCAATCGTGGACGAGTTCTTTAGAACTTTAGAGCTAGAAACTAATTTTGTTGTTGAGGCCAATAACATCCGAAGATTCTCTGAAAATTTCAGCTCAGAGCAAGATATCATTATCCCTAAAGTTTATTGGGACCTCACCACTGAAAGAGTTCTTACCATGCAAGCGATGGATGGCGTCCCTCTTTCTAAAGAAGGATCGCTTTCCCAATTTGGAGTAGAACCTCAAGAAGTGATGAGGAAAGGGCTTCGCGCTTACCTCAAGATGGTTTTTTCTGATGGGCTTTTCCACGGCGATCTTCATGCGGGTAATTTCTTTGTTATGCCCGAAAACAAAATTGGCTTGATTGATTTTGGAGTGGTGGGTCGCTTAAACAACCGCACGCAAGCAGCTATTGCCAGCATGCTTTTTGCCCTCTCCAAAGAAGATTACGAACGCTTAGCTTATGAGTATATCGACCTTGCTCCCTTCAATGAGAAAGTTGATGTGGATCTTTTTGCGAAAGACTTAAGAGATTTGGTCGCACCCTATTATGGATTAACCCTTAAGAATGTGAATATGGGGAAAATCCTTCTCAAATCAGCAAGCATCGCCGCTAAACACCATGTGACTGTGCCCACCGAATTAATGCTTTACTTCAAGTCATTGGCCGCGATTGAAGGGCTTGGGCGAAAAATCGACAGGGACTTTGATTTTCTCAACTATTCCCTGCAGTTCGCGGCTGAGTTGATCAAGCTTCAGTACGAACCCAATAAAATGATGCAAGATTTTGCACACCTGGCTCGGGAATCGAGAAGTTTGATCAATCAACTGCCACGACAACTTTCTTGGCTTATGAAGCGCATCAATAGCCCAGATCACACGAACAAAATTGAAGTTAAAGAAATTGAATCTCTCAAACATGGACTCGAAATTTCTTTTAACCTGGTTTTTCTGGGACTCATCATTGGCTGTTTACTGATCAGTGCTTCATTGGTCGTCACTCACCCTTCTGAAAACTTGATTGCAGGAATTCCCACTTTAAGTTTCATCGGATACGCCGGGGCATTGACTTTAGGAATCGTTGCCTTCTTTAATTACATCAAAAAGTGAGATCAAGATGCTTCAAAAATTAACTTACTAATTATCAGTCCTTTCTAAGTCAGTCCAGCACAAGAATCTCTCGGCAGCAGCAGCACATGTGGGCCTCTCACAACCTCAACTGTCGCGTTTGGTCGCAAAAATTGAATCCGAACTTGGTGTTGTTCTCCTGGATCGCAGTGCTCGCAGAAAATCAGGATGGACGCCTCTCGCTTTGGATTTAGCAACGGTGTTTACCCGTGGCTTAGGCAGGCTTCACTCTGAAATTGCGGCGCTCACCGAGCAGCGGGAACTCACAGAACTCAGAATTGGGACTCTGGAAGGGCTTGCACAAATTGCCATGAGTTTTGCGGACCAATGCTTCGCAAAGCTTGGAATGAAGCAGATTCAATTGGATGTTTTGGATTTTAAGGATCTCGATCCACAATTTATGAGCGGCAACTTAGATCTCGTTTTTACCGTGAGGCCTCCGAGCAAGCAGAAGTACAATCACTTGATCGAAGTCGGCTATCAACAAATGGAAAAAATCGAGACCAATAAATCCATTCATGTCGTTTCCCCTTTTGAACTGACATCGTTGGATCGAAAAGATCTTGGTGAGTCCGATCATATTTTTGTGAGCAATTCGTTGTCTTTGCGCTCTCAGTGGTTGAAGGAACATGGGGGCACAGGAATTCTTCCCACAGACGCCCGTAAAGGCCGAGGAAAAGGTCATTACTCTGTCTATTTGATTGGTAGTGATCTCATTTCTGCAAAACAGTGGACATCGATCACTGATCTTATTTTGTAAACAAGAGATAGGCTGCATGGGCTGTCCAGGAAACAGTTCTGAACCAATTCGTTCTGACCAGTTTCTGGATCAGTGATTGATTCATCCCGTTTGCAAGTTGATTATGAATGGGCACTGAAACTCCAAAAGTAAATATAAAATGCAGCCCACTGAAGCCCGCAAGCCAAGGATCCACGGGGAATAAAAACAACGCCGAAAACAGCTGACCCAACATCAACGGGCCTGCGATCGGAGTGATCCAAAATGTGTGAGCTTGATGAAATTCGATCCACTTTTCAGAGTCCACATACTTCATCAGTGGGTAGTGAACCAATTGAACAAACCAAATGAGCCCAAAAAGAGCAAAACTACAGAACACATGAAGATGCATCAGCGTATTGTCGAATTCCATGGCCTGATACTGACCTATTTAAAGTCTTTTCGGAATCCAATTTTGATCAGATAGATATTTTCATCGCGGGGATTATACTCCCGGGATCCTGGTGATGAATACCAAACACGACCCACTTGAAGATAGACCTTTGCATCAGCTACACGAGGTGTACTGAGGCGAACAGAAGCTTCCCCTCAGCGAGTCAAATCACCAGCTCGTTTGATCACCTCTTGGCTAAGAATGACCCCCACATAAGGTAAACCTGCTTCCGCTTGCAATTGAGCTGAATGAACTCCGCGGCCCCTAGAATCTAAACCCACCAGCCCTTGCGCTGAGAGTGAGCAAGTGAAGTTTCCGACGTTCGCCGAGAGAATTTTCTGTAAGCCAATTTGACCCTCGAAATTTGTTTCTGAAGAAGAGCGCTCAACTTGTTGGTATCTCAAAGATTGGTAGCGACCCAGTCCATCATGCCAAAAATCCTGAACACGCGAGCCGATCCCTTTACC
>JBKCXY010000083.1:0-7063 GCA_046315835.1 Pseudobdellovibrionaceae bacterium
ACATGAATTTGAGTTTCATAACGGTAATCCGCCCCCAAAGTCGCCACGGCCCAATGCGCCGTCATAATTTTTGAGACAGAAGCAATTTCAAATCTCTTATCAATCGCAAGACCCTCAACCTTTGCCTGATCTTTGCTTTCAAGATAACACTGAGCTTTCATCTGCTCTGCGTGTGCACTGAGAGACAAAGATGCTGTGATGGCGAATCCCAGAATTCTACTTTTTGCCAGATTCATTATGCCTTCCTTATTCAGTTCCCTCTATGGAACGATTTCGTGGTGACCAAGTTTCACTTCTTCAACTCCACCATTCGGCGGAAAAAGACCAAGCCAAATTTCAGAATCGATTTGCTTCAAAACTGTATTCATTGGGGGATCGACAAAAATCCACATTTTCTCTTTAAAAGAATCTCCAACAATCATCCCTGGCTGAATGGCACCTTCTGAACGAATCTCAGCAATCAAACGGTCTTGAGCCTGGATGAAACTGCGAGTCTGTTGCCCACTTGAGTCGGTGGCGATGGAAAAAACCCTCGGCAAGTCTTGAGACCATGCTGTTGGTGTCATCAATAATAGAAAAGGCACGAGCCCATTTTTCATGCGGAAACACCCCAAAGCGAAGCCTGTGCCCCCGAAAATTTCAATTCAAAACCACCAGAACCGCGATGAACTTTAGACAGCTGTCAAAGACCTAGACAGGGTACTGAAAAACGCAGGAATTAGAAATTCACCCCAAGCCCCACAGTTCCATAAAAGGAAGAATACTGAAAACGAAGACGCCTTGGGTTTTCGTTAGCTCTTTCGCGAAAGAAATCCAACTGACGAATACCAAATCCCGCTTCACCAAACACTCTCTCACTCCAAGCCACTTTACCGTGAAAATTAAGAGCCCAATTCCCGACTCCGGTAAATCCCGCTTGCTGGGTTCCGGGATTCAATAGAAAGTGATCGCTTTGCAACGATTCTAAGTAGTAAATAAATTCAAGATCCACCCACTTCGGATAGCGAAAAAGAGGGATCAAATTCATGGCTTCGTCAAAAAGTTTCGGCATGGAGCGCGCCCAAAAAAATCCAACCCCTGCCATCTTGGGCTCAAAAACGTTAAACTGACTTTCCTGATAACTCAGCATTGCCCCCCAAGACTCGTCTCTTCCCCACAATCCCGGAGTCAATCGATACTTCAAATCAAAGGTGGAATTCTGCAGAGTCCCTTTTCGGTTTGAGAAAGTCAGCGGTGTCAAAGACTGAAAATACTTGTAAGACCATCCCCAACGATGTCTCGAGAAATAGTAATTCGTCCACCCCAGCAAATCTTCAATCCAATAGTTAAAGGCAGCTTCACCCTGCAGAACAAGCCCCCCGCTGCCGGCAACTCCCGACAAGCGCGCTGAAAGTTCTCGAGGATAGCCTTTAAAAACTTCATGATAGCCAAGGTAGCTTTCGTTCTGATCTTGCACCTTCACGGTGGCATAATTATAAACTCCTCGATTGCGCGCCCCGTAGTACCAGGTGAACTCTGAAGACTCAGGCTCAAGACTCAGCTCATTCATCTCTGTCGAGAGCTCAACGGAGGGCCTAATTCCAAAGATCTTAGATCCGTCTCCGTAAGTCGATCTCAAGGCACGATCATGAAGATAGGGGCGAATTTCCTCAGAAGGGACCTTTTCAATTTGAAACTCTTGGATAAAAAACCCGCCGCCTTGACCTCTCAGGAAGACAAAGGGTTTGGCTTCAGAAATGGTTGTTTCCCAAAATGTTCTCTGATCCCCAATGGTGGCTTGCCAACGAAAGATCTCTTCAAATCGACCGTCTTGGGGCTGCTGAAGAATTCGGTGGGACTGAATGGGAACATCTCCTTCGCCCACCAAAGTCATTTGCTCAGAACTCTTTTTCAATCGGACAATTTCTACCAGACGAAAATTGGGGACTTCCGAATAAAACTCAAAAGTCATTCCGTTGGAAAGCTCAGCAAAAAACTGAACCGGCTCTCTTTTTTCGCCAATTTCGTAGATCCCCTTCAGCGGACGATCTTCATTTTGAAGAATCACTCGCGCGGGAAGTGGCTGATAACGAAGAGAGACAAACGTCATCTCGCCTTTCTCATTTTTACGAAACTCATAAGAGTTCGTACAAAGTCGCATCCAGCCTTTTTCTCTCTTTTGACTGACACAAAATCTCAAAGGCTCTGTTTCTTTAGTGAAGTCGGCAAACTGTTTATAGAAATCTCGAACCCCGAACTGAGTCGCAAAGAGAGGCCCCCGATTGATTTCATCCAAAGTGGCTTTCCGCGAAAGCAAATATTTTTTCCAAGCTTCGAGCTGAATTCGCCACGCTTGCTGCTGAAACTTCCCCACCTCATGAGTCCAAACGACTTTACCTGTTCGAGTCACTGCCTCAATCACGCCTTCTTGGATCAAATGTTCTGGGAATCTGAGAACAAAAATCGATTCGTTTTTCAGATCTGACTCTGTGAATAGATCCATTCTTCCATCGAGAAGCTTGAGCGGCATCAAAGCCACGAAGAAGGACCGGGAATCAAACTTCATGGAGGACATCACGAGGCCTCGCCCCTCAGCGCTTTCGAGATCCCACTCAAGGCGCAAAGGCTTTTGAATCACACCATGACCCTCGACCAGAAATCGCAGGGGGACGCTATAGCCTTCGCGCTTTACGGTGGGCGCAAACTCAATTTTCGGCCTTTCCACAATTTCCGGAGCAAAATCAGGGGGCGCTTCTTGAGCCCAGAGCCCCAATGGTGAAAAAAGAAGCGATATTCCGAAGAGGAGCATTCTTGAAGTCATGTCCAAATTAGTCTACGTTAGATTTTCTTCGATTGTCCCCTAAAATTTGCGACACGAGAGAGGACCTGCCGCATGTCATCAACACGCACGATTTACCAAATGAAAGTCTCTGAAATCATCGACCATACTCCTTCTGTTAGGGAATTGATCATCAATGCCTCTGAACCCGCGTCTTTTCAATTCAAAGCGGGTCAGTTTGTCACTCTTCATGTCCCTCAAGAAAATGAGAAGCCCGCCCTCAGGGCTTACTCGATTGCTTCTGAGGATTCGCAGACCGATGGCTTTCGCCTTCTTTTCAAGCACGTTGAAAATGGCAAAGCTTCCACTTACATTTGGTCCCTCAAAGGCGGCGAAACTCTTCAATTCACGGGCCCCTTTGGTCGGGTGTTTTTCAAAGAACCGCCCTCTCAGCAAATCGTCTTTCTCAACACGGGCACCGGTTTGTCGCAACACTACTGCTATTTGATGTCGCGAAAGAAGCACTACCCCCATTTGAAGTACCGCATGCTTTTCGGAGTTCGGAACGAAAAAGAAATGTATTACCAGCCTCAGCTGGAAGCTCTCAAAAAAGAACTTTCTGATTTTGACTACGCCTTTGTACTCAGTCGGCCTTCAGAAGCTTGGGCTGGAAAAAGAGGCTATGTTCAACATTTTCTCGGAGATTTTGACTATCAAGGCATCGACACGACTTTTTATCTCTGCGGCAATGGCGGCATGATTAAAGAAGTGAAACAAAAACTCATCGAAGAAGAGGGTTTTGATAAAGGAAAGATCTTTGCAGAAGCTTTCGACTAAAAACCAAGCGTTTTTAGAACTGATTATTGCTGGTTTCTTGTGGGGCTTTGGCTTTATCGGAGCCGTTTGGGCTTTGGAATCGCTCTCTCCCAGCGCAATTGTTTTCTATCGTTTTATGGGCGCATTCCTTGTGAGCCTTGTGATCCTCGTCGCAGTAAGAACTCCGAGGGAAGTCCTTCTCGGAGAATTCAAACTCGCCCTCGGCGCTGGCGCGCTGCTGGCTTTGACTTTAATCCTGCAAACTTGGGGACTTCAATACACAACAGCGACCAAGTCTGCCTTCATTACGATCCTTTACGTGCTGATTGTTCCTGTGATCTCAATGTTTGTTTTCAAAGACCGACTTCATGTGTTTCATTGGATTTGTATTTTTCTTTCTTTCATCGGTGTCGGACTCATCGTCCAAGTCAAAAGCTTAGTCCTAGAACAAGGTGATTTTCTGACCTTCTTGTGTGCCATTGCGGCGGCTTTTCACATTTTGTATGTGGGCCAGATCGCCCCCAAGTCCAAAAACAGCTTTGCACTCAATGCTTTTCAAAGCCTTTGGTGTGCAGCTTTTGCGCTGACTCTTTTCCCGTTTGAAAAAGATTGGACACCTTGGGATTTAAGCCCAAAAGGCTGGTGGGGACTTGGAATTTTGACCTTTGGAAGCTCACTCTTGGCTTTTTATCTGCAATTCCGCGCTCAACGAGTGATCAGTCCTTCACTGGTCTCTTTACTGTTTCTGTTAGAAAGTCCGTTTTCAGCGATTCTTGCTGTCACTCTTTTAGGAGAGCACTTGTCCACCACTCAAATCTTGGGGGCACTTCTCATTTTTGTTTCTTGCGCGGTTGCATCCCAGCTAAAAACTTCCCCGTCTCAGAATCTGGGACACGGCTAACTTCTTCCGGAGTTCCGGTGGCGACGATGCGGCCTCCACCCTTTCCCCCGTCAGGTCCCAGATCGATCAGATGATCGCCAGCTTGAATGACATCCAGATTGTGCTCAATCACAAGAACGGTATTGCCTTGCTCGACCAGCTCTTGCAAAAGCTCCGTGAGCTTTTTGATATCTTCAAAATGGAGCCCTGTTGTGGGCTCATCCAAGATATAAAGTGTCTTTCCCGTGCCTCTTTTAGAGAGTTCTTTCGAAAGCTTCACTCGCTGAGCTTCCCCTCCCGATAATGTGGTCGAGCTCTGACCGAGCGTCATATAATCAAGCCCCACCCGATGGAGAGTTTCAAGTTTTCGAAAAATGTGACTATGGTTCCTAAAAAACTCCATGCCCTCTTCCACATTCATCGCGAGCACATCGGCAATGGATTTGTGATTGTACTTGATATTCAGAGTTTCCCGATTGTAGCGCCGGCCTCCGCAGGTATCGCAAGTCACCAAAACATCAGCAAGAAAATGCATTTCCATGCGAATTTGCCCGTGTCCCTGACAAGTCTCGCATCTTCCACCCTTCACATTGAAAGAAAACCTGCCGGGTTCAAAACCCCGCAGTTTGGCTTCAGGCAGCTGCGCAAACAGATCTCGAATCAGTGGCAAAAGACCCACATAGGTCGCAGGTGTTGATCTCGGAGTTCGACCTATGGGTTTTTGGTTAATGTCGATGACTTTATCGATATTTTCAACACCTGTGACTTGCTCGCAGGGCGACGGGCGGGCTGAGGCATTGTAAAAATGCTGAGCCAGAACTTTGTAAAGAGTATCAATAATCAGAGTGGACTTTCCACTGCCTGAAACTCCCGTCACACAGGTGAAGGTGCCCAGTGGAATTTTGAGATCCACATTGCGCAGATTATTTCCGGAAGCCTTTTTAATTTCTAAGGACTTTCCATTTCCCTTTCGACGCACGAGTGGAGTTTTCATTCTCAACTCACCACTCAAGTAACGACCTGTGAGGCTCTTGGGGTTTTTCTCAATCTGTTCAGGGGTTCCTTCGGCCATGAGGGAACCACCCAGTTTTCCAGCCCGGGGCCCCAAATCAATGACATGATCCGCGAAACGAATGGTGTCTTCATCATGCTCCACCAATAAAATGGTGTTTCCTTTATCGCGAAGCTCTCCAATGATCTGTAACAACCGATGATGATCTCTGGGATGAAGACCAATGCTTGGCTCATCCATCACGTACAAAACCCCGACAAGACCAGAACCCACTTGGGTCGCCAAACGGATTCGCTGCGCTTCTCCTCCAGAGAGGGTTCTTGCGGGGCGACTGAGGGACAAGTACGAAGTCCCCACTCGAATCAAGTATTCTGAGCGAAAGAGAATTTGTTTTAAAACTTTATCTGCAATGAGCTGATCTTTTGCAGGCACCTTGAGGCCCTGAGCCCACTCTCTCAGTTCACCACAGGATAGTTCGGAAATCTCAGCGATGTTTTGGCCTGCCACTTTCACGCTCAAAGCTTCAGGCTTGAGACGAGTTCCATGACAACTGGGGCAGTGACTGAGCTCCAAGTCCTCGGAAGACTCTTCGTCATCTTCGGTGACTTTTTTTTCGTTTTTGTAGCGATAAGAAACTTTCTGAAGAACTTTCCCTTGATCGCCATCACGGTAATTGCTCTCCTCCACAAGATCCAATGTCCCAAGCCCATTGCAGCTGGGACAGGCCCCACGGGGATTGTTAAAACTAAACATCCGTGGTTCTAGTTCTGGGAAAGAGTACGAACAAATGGGACAGCTCGAATGAAGAGAGTAATTGGTCCGCTCACCCGTGAGCTTTTCAATCACCACGCGTCCGTCAGAAAGAGATAACGCCGTATTTAAACTTTCGGCAAGGCGGGCGCGAAAAGAATCTCTGATTACCAACTGATCCACGACCAAATCGATGTCGTGCGTTTTTGTTTTGGCCAGCTTCTTTGCACTTTCAAGATCGATGAATTCCCCATCCACTTTGGCTTTGACGAAACCTTTCTTGGCCCAGCGTTGAAACTCAGCAAGGAACTCCCCTTTTTTGGCCTGAGCCATGGGGGCCATCAAGTAGAACTTCGTGCCCTCCGGAAGTTTCATCAGTTCGGCGATGATCTGCTGAGGTGTTTGCGACGCCACAGGCACTTTGTGCGTGGGACATTCAGGCACGCCAATCGTGGCGTCGAGAAGGCGCAAGTAATCATAAATTTCAGTGACTGTTCCTACGGTCGATCTGGGATTCGTGCTCACCGATTTCTGGTCAATCGCAATGGCCGGACTGAGGCCCGTGACCGAATCCACTTCGGGCTTTTTCATTTGCTCTAAAAAATTTCTGGCATAGGCGGACAGGGATTCGACGTATCGGCGCTGACCTTCGGCATAGATTGTATCAAAAGCAAGAGATGACTTTCCACTCCCGGAAAGCCCAGTGATCACCGTGATCTGATTGCGCGGAAGAAAGAGTGAGATATCTTTGAGGTTATGCTCTCTCGCGCCTTTAACGACGATGCCATCTTGATTCGTTTTTTGATCTAAGCCCATTCGGTCAAAAGCTTAGTCCGTTTCCAGTTAA
>JBKCXY010000084.1:0-4103 GCA_046315835.1 Pseudobdellovibrionaceae bacterium
ATTACTCTCCTTCTCATTACTCTCCTTCTCATTACTCTCCTTCGCTTTATTTTCTTCTCGTTTGCTGCTCTATCTTTCGTTTTCTTTCGACAAAATATACCATCGGTCACATTTTGATTGACTTGACTAGCTTGGGTGATAGAAGATTCCATATGCATCGTCCCTCCCTTAAACAACCGGCGCCCAAGCAATTGGGCCTCAGTCCTCAATTTGAAAAGAAATTCTCTGATCGCTTCGGGGGATCTTCTCGAACGACACGGGCTTCTCGTGGCGTGCGCCCGCTGTCAACCAAGGCCAGCATGCATTTGATCCTGAAGTCTGATCTCGCCAAGGGAAAATGGTCGTTCCTCACAAGGCAGAATCGTATGCGTGTGAACTCAGCGGTGGTCTCGTTGGCTCGAAAGTATGGCGTGAGAATCTTGTCAGCGGCGAATGTGGGCAATCATTTGCATTTGCACATTCAAATCAGAAAAAGATGGCAGTACTTGCACTTTATTCGTGTAGTGACGGCGCGGATTGCTTTTGCCGTGACCGGTGCAAGTAAACACAATCCACTGACAAATCCACAAGGTCAGAAAATCAGCTTCTGGAGCCAGCGGCCGATGACCCGCTGGGTGCACTCGTTCAAAGATTTTCTTGGTTTGAAAGATTACATTCAGATCAACAAATTCGAAGGCATGGGTTGGAGTCGTCAACTCGCAGAGCTTTTTGTTCGCGGCTATCGATACATACATGGCGATCGAGCCTACCTGTCAGGCAGTCTCCCGAGCCGCCTCAGCTCCGCGTGACCGATACCCCACCGCCCACCCATTGTCGCCACCCATCTCAAGTGGGCAAAGATCGTCGCGTGACCGATACCCCCGCCCATTAAGATAGCCCCATGTTCACTCATTAAGGCTTGCGGCTTGCGGCCTGGATGAAGGTTGAGTGAGAGGGTGAGACACTCTCTTTGCTTTTTCAATCTGTTTCTGACAACATTTCTTCATGGTTGCGACGACAGACGATTTCTTTCAAAATTTTTTAGCGAGTCATTTTGGCAATGATAGTTTCAAAGTTTACCAATTAGCGGGCGATGCTTCGAATCGACGATACTACCGAGTCATTAAAGATGGTCAAAGCTGGGTCTTGATGCGATGGGAGCCTTTTGATCCCAAGAAGTATCCCTTTCTTTCTGTCCTCGAACATTTCGCAAAGCATGCTATCAAAGTACCTCAGGTGATCAACATGTCGCCGAAAGAAGGGCTTGTCCTTCTTGAAGATTTGGGAGACCTCACCCTCGAACGGAAGTTTTGGGAAAATCAAAGCTCTGAAAGCTCAATTCCCTTCTATCGCCAGGCGATCGATGAGGTGGTGAAGATTCATTTTCCAGCAACGCTCGATAAATCAGACTGCACGGCTTTCAGTGTTCAATTTGATACTGAAAAGCTTCTTTGGGAAATGAACTATGGCAGGGACAACTTGATCCTTGGAGTTCTTAAGTTTCAAATGCCCGAGACCACCAAGGAAGAGCTTCTCAAATGCTTTACGGACATTTGTGAGCGCCTTCATAAGGAGCCTAAGTTCATTGCTCATCGGGACTATCACTCTCGAAATCTCATGATCAAGTTCGATGAAATGCGTGTGATTGATTTTCAGGATGCTCGCTTAGGCCCCGTTCAATATGATCTGGTCAGTCTGTTCCGAGATAGCTACGTCAATATGTCTGATGCCATGGCCAGTGAGCTGATGGACTACTATCTGCAGCAAGTGAAGCCATTCATGGGCTCTCACTTCTCAAGGGAACATTTTGATATGATTTACGAACTGCAGACCATACAACGTTGCTTTAAAGCTTGTGGGAGTTTTTCGAGTTTCTACCATCAGCGCGGAGATACTCGATACTTAAAATACATTTCTCACACTCTGAAAAGAGTCCTGAAAAGCTTGAATCACTTTCCTGAATACAAAATCTTTGCCGATGTCTTGATTGATTCAGGCGCCCTCGACAGAAAGTACGAAAAAACATGAATGTGATGCTTCTCTGTGCCGGTGAGGGAACGAGACTTCGCCCTTACACTGCTGAGCTACCAAAGCCCGCGATCCCTTTTCTGGGAGCTCCACTGATGAGTTACTCGATCTCTCTTTCTGAGAACCTTAAGATTGATCGCTGGGTGATCAATACTTTCCATCTCAAGTATGGAATTCAAGACACCGTCAAAGACCTTCGAATCCATGAGAAATCTCAACTTTTTCACGAGAAAGATGGCCTTCTTGGAAGTGGGGGCGGAATTCACAATGCTTTCAAAGCACTCAAGGGCGACGGCGAATTTGTAGTCATGAATGGTGACGAGGTGATTATTCCTAAAACTGAAGGGGTTTTGGAAAAAGCGCTGAAACATCATCGGCACAAAGGAAATCTGGCTACGCTGTTGACGACCTCTCACCCTGAAGTGGGATCAAAGTTTGGTGGAGCATGGACTTACAGTGGAAATAAAATTGAAATGTTCAGCAAAAAGTCTCCTGGTACCGAATACCAAGGTCATCATTTTATTGGGGTCATGATTCTTTCTGACCGAATTGAAAAGTATTTTAAAAATGAAATTGTCGAAGAAAATATTCTTTATGAAACTCTCACTGCCGCCATCCAAGCAAAAGAGCAAGCTGAAGTGTACCCTGTCGATTGTCTATGGTTTGAGACAGGGAATCCGACGGACTTTGTCCACGCGGAAAAGGAACTGGCAGAGCTCTTGATCTCACCGGAAAAAACATATGAAAGCGAGTACTTGAGATTTCATTTGCAGAAAAACTGTTTTAGAAAAAGTCTCATTCACAAAGATGACAGTGAGCACATCGAGCTTCTAGAGAAAGCGTGGGCGAGCCTTTCTTACTAAGGTCCGCCGCGGATGAATCCCTCTTTCTCATTTTCAAAAGAGTAGCGTCGATTAATCATTGAGAAAAGACTATCTACTGAAACTCCGATGGGTTCTCCATTCAAATTCACCGATTCACCACCAATGCTTGCAGTTTGACGACCTTCTCCAGCAAGAGCCGGAGCCGAGCCCATATTCAACTCTCCAAGGCCTACAGCTGCTGAAGCTGCTGTCGCTGAACTGCCCGCACCACTGCCTCCTTCATCGGCACCAGTACCATCTTTGGGCGCACCATCTGCGGCGGCTGCCACCGCTGCTGCTGAAGCTTGCTGAATTCCAGCAGAAGCGGCTTGAACGGCTCCAAAACTAGAAGGAGAGAACCCAGCTGCGACAAACTCGTCTTTATTTCTAAATGTCGAAGGCCTTACGGTTCTGCCATTGGGGAGTCTCACTGTGCCGTCTCGATTGACGCGAAAACCGTTGCGCTCCATATTGGCCAACGTTGTACGTCCCCGTTCAAATTGCTCTTGAACTGTGGGTGGCATTGCCGGATCAATCAAATCTGAACCGTTTGTAATGGGCGGTACTGGATTTCCGTTGGTCACATCTCTATAGGCCTGACTGCTTTGTCGATTCGCTGAAGACATTTGGCTGATCGCATAGATAGAGGCCGCAAGGCCTGCGACCCCGAGGGCGCACATGGGAACATTGGCCGGAGTCACACAATTCGTCGCAATCAAGTAACCACAGTAAGCCGCAGCACCACCGGCAGCTATGTAGCCCAGCCAGTTCTTACTTTGCCCTTGTTGTGCGGCATCTTGCATTTGTCTTGCTGAGCCATCGCCATTTCTTTGTACTAAGTTTCCATAAGGACTGTCAGAGCGCTGGGGCACGGTCGTCGTCGACGAGAACTGCGAGAAACTGCTGACCGAGAATAAGAGAGTGATCATGAACACTTTGATTTTCATATTTCCCCCAAAATTCACAATTACTCGCCTAAAAGACCTGAATAATTTTCTGAATATCTCTCACGAACTTTTTGAAAGTTTGATTTTCCGCCACCCAAAGTCACTTCATTACTGCCTGCGCCTTGAGCTGCCACACTTCGAGAAGGGTCTTTGGCACCACCGGGCATGAAGGCTTTGTAAGCACTGCTTGAAGGGTCGTTGCCTGATCCTCCGAAGCCACCGCCTCCGGCGCCACCTCCACCACCTCCACCACCGCCGCCATCAAGGCCGCCCATGATGGCTGTGT
>JBKCXY010000085.1:0-6813 GCA_046315835.1 Pseudobdellovibrionaceae bacterium
GAGCAACTCCGGATCAATCTACCTATGGAATGCTGAGCGTGATCGCTCAGACTTTTTGGAAAGTAGATCTTTTGCTGGAAGCAAGCTCCCATGATTTTCTGCCGCCGCCCAAAGTGGCCAGCCGTGTTCTTGTTTTTCAAAGACTTGAGGGAGATCTTCCCGAGGCACGAGCTTATTTAAAATGGGTCAAAGCCGCCTTTCTCCATCCCCGGAAACTCTTAGCCTCTAATATGGCGGAGGCGAATTCGCGAATCAGTAAGTCCCAAGTCTCTGATTGGCTTCAGCAAAAGGGTTTTTCAGAGAAGGCACGGCCGGGAGAGCTTTTTGTGAAAGATTACATCGATTTTTTTCAAAGTTTCCAGTAGAACGAGTCTATGGGTATCCAAATCATTTCAGAAAACCGCAAAGCTTGGCATGAATATGAAATCATCGAAAGGTATGAAGCGGGATTGGTTCTCATGGGATCAGAAGTCAAAAGCCTCCGCGCGAAACAAGTAAGCCTCAAAGATTCCTATCTTTCTTTTCGGGGAGAAGAAGCTTTTCTTCAAAACGCTCACATTGCTGAATACAAGCAGAGTTCTCAATTCACCCATGAACCCGAGCGCCTCAGAAAAGTTCTCCTGAATCGCTCAGAGTTGAATGAAATTTATGGTGCTCTCCGAGAAAAAGGACTGACCTGCGTCCCGCTCAAGATCTACTTCAAAGAAGGACGTGCCAAAGTCGAACTCGCCCTCGTCAAAGGGAGAAAACAGCATGACAAGCGGGAAGCAATCAAGAAGCGCGACGTTGCTCTGGAGATGAAGAAGTCTCTTCAGCGGAGTAAGCGGGGCTAGGCTCAGTTCCTATGAGCTGCTTTTTCGTTTCAATCAAATATGTCCAGGCTTTATAAGAGTCCCTGTTCGCTGGATCCACCATGATTTTTTCAAGGAGATCAATTTCTTGCTGCGTTTGAGCTTTGAGAGTTCTGTAAAGGTAAGAGTAGGTGTTGGATAGGGAGCGAAACTCATCAGACTTTCTCATGTGAAAGTCTTCGCTCTTCCAGTTGCCGTGAGTAACTTCTCGCATATGTTTTTCAATCGCAATCAACGGGCCGATCACGCTATCTGTGATTCTGAGCGACGTCCAAACACCAATGATGACAATGGCAAAGAAGCTGAGGAGCAGAACCCCAAAGAGCCAAACTCTTTCTTGGTCGAGATGAGAAATGAGTTCTGGAGCTGTATCAAAAGCTAAGCTCTGAAAAATTTGATAGTTTTGCTGAATCAAGTACCACACAGGAATGGCAAAAACGAGGAAAGAGCCACCCAAGGCAAGGGTCATGTAGGTTAAATACTTACTCTGGAAAGATTGAAAGGCACGACGATGAATGCGAGACAAGGGCGCTCTTGTGTGTCCCTTGGAATGTCCTGGACCATTCTTCTTTTCTGAAAATCTTCTGCCGTAAACCATACAGTTTCTTATCGAGCGTTTGATCTTTTTCTTGAACAAAACTATCCTATTTTGAGACCAATAGAGGGGGCGAGATGAAATATCTTCTGGCAGTGTTAGTGGCGTATAGTCTTGGAGCCTGTCAGTCCTCTGGACCAAGGTCGAATCAATATCGAACTGCGGAAGAGGAACGACCCATCGTGGATTCAAAGTACAGCTTGTCGGCGGATCGAGCGCAGCTGGAAGAACTCAGGAAAGAAATTCCTGAGAGCACTCGTGAACAAAATGATGAGATGGCCTTTGTCTTAGGTCTGATGGCAAAGTCGACCAAGCCACCAGCAGAAATCAGAACTCAGTTCAACGGAATTGTACGAAAGAAGCGAGAGCAGTTTGATAAAGACATTCGGAAAGAAAGAGAAACCTTCACAGTTTCCGAACGGAAGAAAAGAGACGTTTTTCTCAAATCTTTGAATGAGGAAAGGGCAGAGGCACTCAAGGCGAAGCCTCCGCGGGAGCGAAGAGCTGAAATCATCAAGGATATCGATCAGAGAAGAGCTGAATTTTTCTCTGTCGAGAGAGACCGTCGAAATGATTTTGAATCTGATGTTCGCGAGAGAAGAAAGAATTTTGAAGACTATGCTCGGGCAAAGACGAATGAGTTCAATCAAGAAATGAACACTTATTCCAAAAACTACGATCGGTTGAAAAAAGAAGAGCAAGATCGAAAAATGACAAAGTCTGCGACTCGCAGCGAAGATCCCTCTCAAGCTTTAGCCGAAGTTTCTAGCGAGCTCGAGCAGCTCGAAAGAGAGCTCCAGAAGTTTCAAGGAGTTCCAGGAACGCCTCTTCGCTCGGGTTTTAAGAACGAGTAAAGAATTCTCTGTAAAGATCCATCACAAGAGCTGCGATCCGATTTTTTTGTTTGGTCGTTTGACTGACAAATTGAAGCCCACAAATTTGAAGGCCTTTCTGGGTCGGATCTGGTCTTTGATGTTTAATCATCGAAATAAATTCAATCGGCGCTCTTTCCGGAAGGAAAAGATGTCCACGTAATTCATCGTGGACGGCCGCAGGGTACTTTGTCAGATCCAGTGAAATTCGGCAGCCCCCCGCGCTGAGATCCGAGAGAGGTGTCGAAAACTTCAATGCTTTTCCGTTGAGGTGAGTGTTCTCAAGAAGGGCTGAGTAGCCCGCGGGGATTTTCAGGCGATAATCTTCTCTTCGTTGAAGGTGAAAAATAGGATGATCAATCGAGAACATGAGGGATTCATTACTCAGTTCATAATTCGATGAAAAATAGTATTTTTCCCCACCTAAGAAGAAGCTTGAGATCAAGTCTCCTTGAATCGGCAGAGGGCCTGTGGCGCCCACCAAATGGCAAATGAATTTACGATTGATGATATCGTAAGCTTTCATCACAAACAGTTCAGCGGATGGGTCCGGAAGTTTGGCTTGAACTTCCCCCCGAATTCGAATGAGGTCCAAAAGGATTCTGACCTTTTCAGTTTCATCGCTGATTTTTGTAAAGATGTCTGAGCTTGGAGCTGTCATCTGATTCAATTCTTAGTGAACTTGCTCAAGATGTAAACAGTTTATTTGCGATGAAAACTAGCGCTTACAGCAGCTCCAAAAAGAATCACATACCAAATCAACAAAATCCAAACCAGTAGAGCTGGGATCGCAGCGATCGAGCCATAGAGCTTGTTGTAATTAAAGAATTTCTCCGTGAGATACTGAAAGGAGCCTGTGACCAGAAAAAGTCCGCCAAGACCGACAAAAGTTCCCATGAAGGCGCTGAGGGTGCTGACTTTTGTGTGGGGAATCACTTTGTAGAGACAAAAAAGAACGGCGCTGAGGACAATCATTTGAAGAGTTCCGCTGCTGACGCTAGCAAGAGCAGGAAGCGATGATTTGACTGAGATTAATGCCACCATCAGGGCCAGAATGAACGGGAAGGCCATGAGAAGAATCCAATAGAGAAAGAGTCTTTTGTGGAGCGGGCGACGACCCTGGAGGTTCCAAATTCGATTGATCGCATTATCGACCTCAGAGACCAGAAGGAGAGAGGTCAAAACCAATCCGACGGCCCCCCAGCTTCCGATCTTTCCCTGCTGAATTTTATTGAAAGCACGCTTTACGATCCAAACTCCATCGGCTCCTGCGGGTCCCTGAAAATAGGAGAGAATGAATCCTTCGACTTTGGGATACAGAAGTTCGAGCCCTTGCAGAGAACTGATCAGAGAAAGGGCGACCGCAAAAAATGGAACAATCGAAAGAATCGTTGTGAATGAGAGGGAAGACGCCACCACTTGAAGGTCGCCTGAGGCAATCAAGCTCCATAGTTTTTTGACGGGTTTCATAACGTTCATCATGTCCCCTTTCGGTCCATCTGTCTAACCTTTAGCCACCGCTCTCGGCTTAAAAAGCCCTTGAAGGGAAAGGACTGACTCAAAGCCCTGTCCCTTCAGCAGAACGCCGTCCTCTAGATACTCAACTTTGAAAAGAAAAATGGGAATCGGACGGAATTTCTGTTTCTTGCTTTGCAAGAAACAGAAATCACCAACGAACACGCTGATTTCATTGATATTTGTTGGATTCATTGAGGCGGTAGCGAAGACCAGGGACAGTATTTTGAGTCAGCTTGAGCAATTCTGGCGCATCACCGAAAAAATCTTCGCTGAGGAGCTTTAGGTACTGAAGGGGCGCAAGGCTTTCCAATTCATTGGTTCGCGAGCCCCTGCAAGAATTCCCCGTAGGATCAGGAGCACTCAAAAGAGGTTAATCATTCAAGTTAATACTCAGAGACAAAATGACCCTGGATTTATAGACGGGTCTCTGCTAGTGTGCCAATAGTGGTAGTCTGAAAATAAAGACTTGGAGGGTGAATAATGGAATCAGAAATTGGAGCACTTATTCGAGAATATCGATTGAAAGCTGGATTTACACAAAAAGACCTGGCAGAAAAATTGGGCTATACTCAATCTGTCTTTGTTTCCTTGATAGAAAAAGGAGTCAGCAAAGTTCCTCTTCATACTTTGGGTGAGCTGATTAAGATTCTCAGTATTCCCGAAAAAAAGGTCACTAAGATTTTGGTCGACAGTTACAGTCAAAAGGTCAAGTTGGAGATCAGCTTGGGGAAGAAAAAGCACGCGAGTTAACTATTTTGCTTTAGAGACGAAATTCTAGCCCTTGGGTTGACTTAAGTTTTTTATTTAAGCTCCGAAACGTCCCTTGCTCTATTTCTCTGGGAGGGGATATGACACTAAGATCGAAGTTTGAAGCTGTTGTTGATGAAGTTGCAAAAGTTTCTCGTGCAATGCCATGGGAAGACAAGGACTTTTATACTCAGTGGCTTGCGCAACAGTTTTTTTTGGTTACTCATACGCCACGACTGCTCTGCTCTTATGCACTGCAGGTTCCTTTAAAAGCTCGGTCGGAATTCGACCACATCCTGTACCATCTTAAAGAGGAAACTGGTCACGATGGCTGGCTTCTCAAAGATCTGCAAAAGCTAGGAACTTCTCCCGCTGAATTTCAGCAGCATCCTGCTGGGGCCGCGCTGATCAAGAGTCAATACTATCAAATTCAGTTTGAGCATCCCATCACTCTGTGCGGATATTCACAGTTTCTCGAGTACTTGAGTGTGGTCGTCGCCGCTGAAATTGCGGAGCGAGTTGAGAAAAAGTTTGGACCACAGACCGCGATTTTTCTCAAAGGACATGCCGCCGTTGATGTTGAGCACGCTGAAGACGGATGGAAGATGCTTGTCAACTTGCCAGCTGAGTTAGAAGCACGGGTCTTGGAGAATCTTTACATGAGCGCCACCTTGTATGTTCAAATGTTGGGTGACTTGAAATCCAAATCGATCACGCCACTGTTCGAGAAGGCGGCTTAAGTGAAAGACCTCTGCTTTGAAGTCCACCACTTAGACAGCCCTGGAATCAATGAGGTACAAACCTTTTGGCTGCGAAAATGGAACGAAAATTTCCAAAAGCTTATTGGAAAAAGTGCAGAACCGGCCTTGTTTAAAAAATGTGATACTTATTATGTATTGCGCTTTAACGGAGAGATCGGGGCTATCATGTCATCTGCGCGCCAAACTTGGTCGGAAAGCCTTCACAAAGATCCTTACTATTCCGCTTGGCCTGAGGCCGTTGAAAGCTTGAAAGCAAAAAGCATTACGAATTTTCATCGGATGGGTATGATTGCTGCGGAAACATCTTTGATTCCTAAAGGGTTCAAAATGACTCGAGTTCTGATTGGCTGTGGCTTGAAGTACAACTTTGCAAACAACCCAGAGGCCCAAGCGGCTGTTTCGTTTCCACGGCCAGACACTTCCGTTTACCAAGCCTGTCTAGATTGGGGGGCTTCGGCTGTGAAACAGAACCTGATGATGTATAATGCTCCAGTGAACTTTGTCGTCTTGGAAAAATTTAATCTAAGAACTTATCACCAGCATCTTGAGACCAATAGGTACACCCAAGACCTCTGGGAAGCATTCTGCACTCAAAATGCGCGGCGCATTAATTCAGGAAAACCTCTCCCTGCAGAGATTTCTTGTGATAACTTGCCGGCTTATGAAACAGCAAGCTAATGCGGAACTATTTGATTTTGTTCACAACCCTGAGCTTGACCAGGTTTCAAAATACTATCTCGCTATGACTGACCTTGAAAAAGAAAAGTCTGAAGAGGCGGTGTTTTTCTGGTCATTCTTGAGAACTTCTGGACTTCGCGTCCATCATCAGTTTTTTGAAGATTTTAACTTTCACGACGGCTTTCAGATTGTCAACGAACAGGGCCAGCTTGTGTATTTTTCTTCAAATATCAGCCTTAAACTTCGGCACGACCTCGACACGGTCGTGCGAACTCCGTTTGACGAACTCTTCGAGCGTGACCCCTTCATGTCCAAAAGAATCATGGACGGGTTTATTCAACTTTTGACCGGGCCCAAAACCCAGTCCTATGACCTTTCGTCTGTTCCCCGACATGTTGTGCGACAAAAGGGATTTCCTGATCACGACTATACGGTTCAATTTATTAAGGCATATCCAGTTCATAGAAAAGACGGGCACTTTTATGGTTTTGTTCTTCGTCTGAATGTCCAAGAAGGCTCATCTCTGGGGCACTAAGGCACCGAGCCATTGGCCATAAAAGGAATGCTGACCAAACTTCAAATCGATACACGGGAACAGCTTTCAAAGCCCCTTTTCATGTTCAAATTAGGTAAACTGACTTTGATAAGCTCAAACTGACTCAAAATACTGTCCCTGGTCTTCGCTACCGCCTCAATGAATCCAACAAATATCAATGAAATCAGCGTGTTCGTTGGTGATTTCTGTTTCTTGCAAAGCAAGAAACAGAAATTCCGTCCGATTCCCATTTTTC
>JBKCXY010000086.1:0-1475 GCA_046315835.1 Pseudobdellovibrionaceae bacterium
ATCCTGAGCTCAGAGCTTCTCGAATCAATAATCCCTCGCTTTTGAAGCTCTTCTTCATCAACTAAATTGTCGATCGATAAATCAAATGGTGTTCTCACCTGTACTGCTTCAACGAAAGGAATCGGATATCCCAAACAAGAAAGTTCAAACTGAAACTTCGTTCCTTCCGGCAAATTGGGGACTAAAACTTTTCGCTGTTCTAAATTTTGCTCGCTAATAAGAACGAACATAGAACTACCATTCTCTAAATTCAGTTTCCTGATTTGTGCGTTACACTCTTTAAGTGAATCCCAAGAAAGCTCAACATCAAACTGGTTAAGCTCTGCACTCTCAAAAACCTTTGCCTTAAACACGCCTCGAGGGACTTCTTTTACTTGCGGTGGATTTGGGTTCTTGTTTTCAGATTCCTCATTACCATTGTCCTTTTTGAAAGCACAGCCGGTAGCAATCACCATAGCAACGATTGCGAAGAATAATCTGTTCGATTTTGCCCCAAACTTTTGAAAAAACATGATCTCTCCCATTAAGCGCAGGGCTTAAAGTAAAAGATCTTGCCATTTTTCGACACTGTTAGAATTTAGACAGGGAAATCTTTCAAGGTGACCGATACCCCCAGTCCCAAGCTCAGCAGAGCAGACTAAAGAGACGATCAGCTCAAATTAAATAGGGAATGACAATTCGAGCAGGGGCTGCGTGACCGATACCCCCATAGACTGCACTAATTGGCGGGGATGATTTGAGAGCCGGTGTCCTTCAGAATCACGCGGCCGGATTCGTGACCGATCACATTTCCACGCGAGTCATAGATCGTGATGGAATTTCGCTTTAAGATTTGGATCAGCTGAGGACTGCGTTTTGGATCCTTGAGAATTCCTTGAATCGTGGCATAGTCTTTTTCTTGAATGAGATCTGGAACTTCCGTGTAAGGAGCTCTCGCCAGTGATCGAATCACATCCTCGGCAGAACCTGCACCCGCTCTGGGTGCTTGGATGGAACCACCGCTAGATTGGGAAGGATCATCCACATTGCTACCACCGACACTTGCGACACCTCGTCGCTGTCCTCGAGCTCCACCAGCAGCAGCTGGCTGACGCCCAGAAGAACCACCTGCGACATTTCCTCCGGTCGACCTTGATTGCGCCTTTGCTGCCAATTGCTCAGCCGTGGGAACTCGTGCAGAGCCATCTTCTAAATTCACCGAGGTCTGTACAGCTCTTCCTGCATTCGGAGTAATCACAGTCACACGTCCCGCCATCTGGGCTGCGTTCACAGTCGACTCGCTCGCAATTCTTCGAGTGCCGGGGGAGGCCGATGCTGGCACCCCCTTCATCGAGGCGAGCGCCGGAGCGATCAATTGTTCACGCACCAAACTCACCACCGCACGACCAAAATTCGGCGAACCCGGATTCGGCATATCACTTGCTCTGATCTCTTTCGGAAATTCCACCGGTCTCTGCTGATCATAAGTCTCCCCC
>JBKCXY010000087.1:0-4233 GCA_046315835.1 Pseudobdellovibrionaceae bacterium
GAATCCAATCCCCAAAGACACGCGCGCCCCGTGCAACAGCCGAGACAATTGATCTCGTCCTAAATCGTCGGTTCCCAGCAAATAGGTGGAACTTCCACCCTCCATCCAAACTGGCGGCAATCGCAAAGCTGTGGCATCCGTGAAAGTGGCATCAAAAGGTGCCAGCCATGGAGCTAAAATCGCAAACCCAGTGACCAACCCCACAAAGAAAAGCCCAGCCACGGCTCCTTTGTTTTGTTTAAAGAGAAACCAAAATTCTTTCATAGTTGGTTCCTCATTCGAGGGTTCACCCAAAGATAAACAAGATCCACGAGCAAATTGATCACGACAATCAAAAAGGCGAGATACAAAACCCCACCCTGAATGACAGGGTAGTCCCGTGCTTCCACGCTCTTCACAAGCCAACGTCCAATTCCTGGCCAAGAAAAAATACTCTCTGTCAAAACGGCACCCGTGAGCAGAGATCCCACAAGCAAGCCGATCACAGTCACAATCGGAATCAGTGCATTTCTCAAAGTATGAACATAAATGACTTTGAAGCGGTTCATGCCCTTGGCTTTTGAGGTTCTGACATAATCTTCACCCAAAACTTCAAGCATCGAGGAACGAGTCATTCTAGCAATGACTGCCAAAGGAATCGTTCCCAAAACCAAGGCTGGTAAAACCAAATGCTCCACTGCACTCGCAAAAGCCGGCCAACCTTCTCCGCTGAGCCAAGTATCGAGCAACATAAATCCTGTGATAGGATCAATGTCATACATAACACTGATCCTTCCAGACACTGGAAGCCAACCGAGATTCACAGAAAAAAGCATCACTAGAATGAGTCCCCACCAAAAGATGGGCATCGAGTAGCCAACAAGGGAAACACCAATCACTGAATAATCAAAGACTGAATTTCTGCGAACAGCGGCGAGAATCCCCAGCGGCAAGCCCACAAGTACGGACCAAAAGAGAGCCACCAATGACAATTCGATGGTTGCGGGGAAGCGATCGAAAAACTCTTCACTCACCGGACGCTTTGAAACAATCGAAGTTCCCAGATCTCCAACAAGGGCATTTCCTAAAAATTTGAAGTACTGAACAACAACCGGTTGATCAAGACCGAGCTTAGCTCGCATTTCGGCCACGACAGCGGGGTCACCGCCGCGCTCACCGAGTAAATTGGTGACGGGATCACCAGGCACCAAACGAATCAGGGCGAACGCTATAAGGCTCGCCCCGATCAGTGTTGGAATTAACATCAGAAATTTCTTCAGCACTCCGTGCAACATTACTTTAAGTCCAATACCTCAAAATTTTCACTTCCGAACGGATGGATCTGATAGCCTTCTACATTGGCTGCGGTAGCTCTATAAACTTTCGAGTGAGCTAAAGTCACCCAAGGAGCTTGTTCTTTGAAAATAGTTTGTGCTTTTTTGTAAAGTTCGACCCGCTCTGGTTGCTGACTCGTCTGTTTGGCTTTTTGAACCAAGTCATTGAATGGCTTATGACACCAGCGAGCGACGTTAGAACCTGCTTTCACAGCAGCACAGCCCAGAAGAACATTCAAAAAGTTATCAGGGTCTCCGTTATCACCGTTCCAACCCAATTGAAGAAGCTGATGCTCCCCTTTTCTTGATTTTTCCAAGTACGTTGGCCAGTCATAGGTGACCAATTTGACTTTGATTCCCACGGCTGCCAGATCCGCTTGCATGAGCTCACCCATCTTTTTCCCAGCAGGGTTGTACGGTCTTGAAACGGGTAAAGTCCAAAGCTCAGTTTCAAAGCCATTGGGGAATCCCGCTTTCTTTAAGAGCTCTTTGGCTTTTTCAACATTATAGTCATAGTCGACCACAGCCTCATTATAAGACCAAATTGTTGGTGGAATTGGATTCTTCGCGACCATCGCTCGACCCATGTAAACAGAGTCCAAGTAAGCAGCTCTGTTCAAAGCATGGTGAATGGCTTGGCGAACTTCCAATTTGTTGAAAGGCGCTTTCTCATTGTTGAAAGCAAGGTACCCAACATTGAGACCTTCTTTTTCATACACTTTTAATTTTGGGTTCGATTTCATCGCTTCTAAGTCAGCCGGAGCTGGCTCAGCAACCAAATGACATTCTCCTGCTTTCAATTTTTGAAAGCGCACTGACGGATCTGGAGTGATAGCGAAAACCAAATTGTCGAGCTTTGCTTTGCCCTTCCAGTAAGACTCAAAGGCTTTGAAACGAATCATGGTGTCTTTCTGATAGCTTTGGAAAACAAAGGGGCCTGTCCCTACAGGATCAGTGTCCACTTTCTCAGGAGTTTTTGCGTCCAGCATTTTTTGGCCGTACTCGGCTGACAAAATCGAAGCAAAATCCATCGCTAAATTTGCCAAGAAGGGAGCTTCCATCTGAGACAGCTTCATCTCGACAGTGAGATCGTCGATCTTTGTCACTGATTTGATGATTTTTCCCATTTCCATGGAATTGAAATACTCATAACTTGCGTTCGAAACTTTGTGAAAAGGATGTTCTGCTTTCATCTGTCTTTCAAAAGTAAAGATCACATCATCGGCATTGAAATCACGAGTGGAGGTGAAGCCCTCTGTGGTGTGCCACTTCACTCCAGGGCGAAGCTTGAAAGTGTAAGTCAGGCCATCTTTAGAGATTTCCCAAGACTGCGCTAAAGCTGGTTCAATTTCTGTGGAGCCATGTTTGAACTCGACAAGAGTGTTATAGATGTTTCTTGAAGCGTTAAAGCTTGGACCATCTGTTGCTAATTGAGGGTTGAAAGCGCTCGGGCTTCCCTCAGAGCAATAAACAAAAGTTTTCCCTTTGCCGGAACCTTTTTTACCTGTGCAACCCACTGTGAAAGCCAAGCTGAGTGCAACTACTGCTGTCATCCAATTCATCATATTTCCTCCTGGAGGGCGCACCATAACGGCGAGCTCTCCCGGTGGCTAGCTAAGACGCGTCACAGCTGCCAGGAAATGGGCTTTTGCCCCCGGCTCTCAAGGTAATTATTGATCTGAGAAAAGGGTTTTGAGCCAAAAAAACCACGATGGGCTGACAAAGGCGAAGGGTGAACGCACTCAATGACAAGATGTTTTTGGCGATCGACAAAAGCCCCCTTTTTCTGGGCATAGGCCCCCCAAAGAACAAAAACCAATCCTGTTTTTTCTTGATTGAGCACAGAGATCACCTTGTCCGTGAACTGCTCCCATCCCTTACCTTGGTGGGATGCGGCTTTGCCCTCTTCCACAGTCAGGACTGAATTGAGTAACAGCACCCCTTGTTCCGCCCATTTCTTTAAATTTCCTGACTTGGGAATTTCAAGGCCCAGATCAGTTTTGAGTTCTTTAAAAATATTGAGAAGCGAGGGCGGAAACGGAACCCCTTCTTGCACTGAAAAGCACAAGCCATGGGCTTGCCCTTGGCCATGATAAGGATCTTGCCCACGGATCACAACCCGAACCCTTTCAAAAGGGGTCGCCTCGAAAGCTGCAAAATATTCTGAACCTTGTGGAAAAATTTTTTTGCCTTGTTCGTACTCTGAAGCCAAAAAAGCTTTCAGATTTTTCATCCGGTCGGTCTCGAACTCCGCACTGAGAAAGGGTTTCCAAGAGGGATGCAATTTGATTTCTGCCATGATTTTTCCTTATACCACCAGTTCTCAAAACGGGACATAGTACCGAGAATTTCATTTAAAAATCAATCAGTTGGATTTGGGAAAAGAAATGATTTCTGGACCCGCCTTGACCTTAACTCTTTGAATTCCCATGTTAAACTAGAATTACTTTCGGAAGGAGGCCCCTTATGAAGACCCCCTCGAAAAAAACAAAGCTTCAGTCCCAGGTTGAAACAGTGAATGTGGACGCAGAAGTAAAGTCTTATATCTACCAGAGCATCAGTGAGTTTGAGCCTTATGTGACCCCCAACACTCTGATTGCAGTGATTGCCAAAGATCCTTTAAAACTCGCCACCCGGTTGGAAGAAGAGGGTCAAGAAATTGACCGTGAAGAATGGAAGAACTTCCATCGTATCGCGATCACTTTGACTGAGGATGGCACCAAACTCGAAGAAGAAGCTGTTCATGAGAACGTTTTTGATGCTATTCGTTTAGCTAAAGAAAAACTATTAAAGAACCTGAGTGAACTTCAAGACTCTGCGATTTCTAACCAAGAACGCATGGTTCAAATTCGCGAAGCCAAAGCAGGTTCAAACGTGCATTAAGTTAGGATTGCTTTGGAACCCACTTCTCTCTTCGAAA
>JBKCXY010000088.1:0-5238 GCA_046315835.1 Pseudobdellovibrionaceae bacterium
AATCAAAGACTCTAACCAAGTTGTAGTATCACTCACCATGAGTCCCAGCGCATTCAGCCCAGCACCTTCGGTGATAGAACTCCCTGTCAGAAAGTACTTAACAAAGAGATAGCGGCCATAACCTTCGGCTGAGAGCTTCAAAACATCGGACCACTCGCCACGGGTGCGCCCAATGACCGATCCTTGATCACTGAGGACGATATTTTTGGTTGAGATGATGACCGGCAAAAACTGCTGAGCCAGTTGTTGAAAAGATTTGTCGCCCTGTCGGATCGGTGGATAGAAAGCTTCAAGCTCTTTGGCAAAACGTGCTGCATCTTGAAGGTCATAGGGAGTTTCCATGATTCTGCCAAGGCGTCGACCAAACTCGGACAAGTTTTGATCTGCCAATTTAAAGAATTCAAGAGCATCAGAAGCTGAAAACTCTTCAGGATCCCAAGACTGTCCATACACATCCGCATACGACAGAAATCGCTCGGTCAAATTGCGAAAAGTCTCAACTTTCGATCGGGCTTTTTCGAAATCTTCTTTTCTGAAGTTATCAAGACTGCCGCCAAAAAGCACTTGCTTGATTTTCATTGCTTCGACCAAAAATCTGTCGTTCGGTTTAAGATCGGGAACAAACAAGGCCAAAGCTTCAAGAATCTCTAAGATCTCAGCCCGAGTGAGAATCGCCCCTGGTTTGTCCCCAACCATATCCCCAAGATATGAGAAAAGATCGTCGATTGAGCGAGCAAAGTAGATCAACTCAGGACCTGCACCCACTTGTTCATTTTGATCTAAGAAGTAGTGATACCTCAGGTACTGAATGTAACCGCGAACGCCAAGCACTGCGAACCGCTTCCACTCCGAGGCGTCAATAGAGTTCTCTGTCCCACCAGCCAGGGTCTTCTTCAGTTTATAAACCAAAGGCATCGCTTTTCTCAAATCATCGAGCCAATCCCAAGAGGAAGAATCGAGCTTTGCTACTTCTTCGAGAAGAATGATGAAATTCTCCAACTGATAGCTTTGACGATTGCGAGCGAAAGTATCACCGAGTTCGCGAGCTGCATTTTGGATTTCTAAGTTGGCGGCTTCGAAATACCGAATATCTTCGTTCAATTCTTTAAACCCTGAGGCTTTCCAATTCAAACTGTAGAGCTTCATGTAAGGCAAAAGGCGCAGGCTCAAGCTCCGCATTTGAACAGCGAAAGCGGCTAGCTTTTCAAGTTCCTTTCGCGTAATGGCCTCCGAACTTCCACCCACAAAAACTTGTTTTAAAAGAAAAATCTGACGGAGAAGCTCTGGGCTGATGCTCGTGCCCTGCTTTAAATAATAACGCTCAAAAAAGTTTGCAAGCTCTCGAGGCGTATAGCGATCTTCGAATCGTCCTCGCGTCGACTCCCCAAAAAGTTCAATGGCTGATCCGAAACAGGTCCAAATCTCCCCCACCTGTTTGGCAGAGGCCGAACCATCCATAAATCCCTTCATGGCAGGAATAACTTCAGCCAAACACTCTGTCTCAGCTCCGAGCCTGTTGTTGAGAGGAGCTGATGGAGGAGGATCTTCTCCGAAAGGCAAATGACACCCGGTCAGGGACACACTCATTGCTAGAATAACCAAGGTCGATGCCGCCCATTTAGAAAACATAGTTCAACCCACCATAGACGCGATCATTGGCGCGAAACTGATTCAAAAATCTTGTATCCCTATTATTGGAGCTCGAATCATCCGCCCCTAAAACATCAGCTCCTGTGAACAGTGCGATCGTTTTGCCGGGATAGTAGTTCAGCTCTAAATTGTACAGAGAGCCTTTTTGATCAAATTCGCGAAGGTATTTAAAGGTCGTGGATAAACGTTTTCGAAAAACCATTCCTGAAGTGTCGATCCGAACCTGAGCTGCATTGGTATACTGACTGCGCTCTTCAAAGATGGAGCCTTGCTCGGTTCCACCAGAATAATAGTCCAGCACTGAGGGCGTAGTGACCCGTAAGTATTGAAGGCTCCCTATCACAGGATCCATCAAACCTTTGACTTTGAATGAATTGGAAAGATGGAGTCCAATCACTTTCATGTTTCGCGGTTGCTGCTGGACCCAAGGTTCTTCAGGTAATTTAAATGTCGGTCGATCCTCGAGATAAGAGACCACGGCCTGTCCGGTCTCCCCAAAGGAATAACCCACATCTCCTCCAAAAATTTCGTGATACCCCACTTCGGGAGAAACCGTCACTTCCCCAGTCTGAGGATCGACTTCGGGCAGAAGGAGCTTTCTCTTATATCGAAGGAGCAAGGAATTAATGGGCTTGTAGCCATAGTTAGCTGCCAACCAAGTTCCATGATCTTGACCACCCCACTTGAGCCTTGCTCCAGCTCCGGGATTAGAAACTAATTTCCCAACATCTGGCACATCCAGATCATAGACCAACTGAGTGTCAGTGCCATTCAAAGGAAACGTACTTGACGGAGTTTTATACCATCTTGAATCCGACTTGAGAGATCCATCTTTTTCACGAATCTCTGGCCCCATGGAAGGAATAAAAATCGGAGAAACATAAGAAACAAAATCCCAACCCTCGTTCTGGTGATTGAGAAATATTCCGCCAAGACCTTGCTCTTCGGGTCGCAAAGCATCCACAGAAACTTTGGGCTGCCATAAGCCGAGTTGCCAATCTTGATCCACTTGAGACCAAAAATCTGTTTTCCGTCCCAGCGAAACTTTCGTTTGTGGGCCTAAAACCTGTCTCTGATAATAAAACTCCTTAAGCCCCCAAACGCCAGATCCCACATCCACATACCGACCCGCCGTCAGGTCAAGAACAGACTGAGAGACCTGGGTTCGGCCAAAGACGCGGAGATTTGTTGAGACGAGAAGACTCTGATCGAGAATTGGTTGCTCGGGAAGCTGAGTGGCATACTGCATGCCTTCAAACTTCAAGAAGCCAGTGACCTGAGTGGAGGAGGACGCCTTTGCTTTGGACTCGCCCGCAGAGAGAGTGGTCTGGCCGCTTTGCGCAGATGCCAAAGCAGGACTCCCGAAAATTCCTAACAATATGAGTAAATTCAATACTAAAACTTGCACGCCGCACACCCTAGCATAGCTGGAGCAAAGACTCAGTTCTTCTTCAAAAAAGACCCCTTTTTTACAATGGTTCTGCGCAAAAAAGATAGGCCTAGCCCTGAAAAAATTATACGATACTCGAGTTTTAGCTCAAGTGGTCAAAAGCTGCCCCAACTCCTGCTCAAAATTAATGCAGGAGAGCTGAAGTTTTAGAGTTTTGTCGACCTGCTTGAGGAACCATGGATAGACCCCCACGGCGAGGGGACTAAAGGAGAAGATATGAACCGCCTTGAAAATTTGCTCTCAAAAATGTGGCTGGATTACTGTCAGATGAATCCCAAGGCGAAAAAAATCTACGATCTCCTCACTGCTCAAGGTGAAACTGTTTTCAACGATCATATTGCCTTAAGAACTTTTGATCATCCCCGTTTAGGTCTAGAGGGTTTGGCCAAAGTTTTTAAAGGACTGGGTTACGTAGAAAAGCAGGATTATACCTTCGTGGAAAAAAAGCTCTATGCGAAACACTATGAGCATGGAACCAACCCGGAATACCCAAAAATTTTCATCAGCGAATTGCAGCTGAAAAAGATGTCTCCGTTGGTTCAACAAGAAGTCGAAAAAATGGTCTCGCAAATTCCAGAAAGTCTTCTTACAACAGAAGATTTTTCCATGTGTGGAAGACCATGGAAAATGTCTTTCAAGACTTATTCAGAGCTTGCGAAAGAAAGTGAATACGCAAGCTGGGTGGCAGCTTATGGCTTTCGCCCCAATCATTTCACAGTGAATATCAATGTCCTGAAAAAATTCAGTGATATTTCAGGGCTCAATGAGTTTTTGGAAAAGAATGGCTACGTCCTTAATAAATCCGGCGGAGTGATCAAGGGATCGCGCGCCGATTATTTGGAGCAAAGCTCAACCATGGCTGAAAATGTATCTGTGGAATTCACGGATGGAATCCAGAGCATCCCCGGCTGCTACTACGAGTTTGCCAAGCGCTACCCATTGGCCGATGGGAAGCTCTATCAAGGATTTGTGGCCAAATCGGCAGATAAAATTTTTGAAAGCACCAATCGGCAGTAATCCGTTGATTCTGAGGAACTTCCAAGTAATTCCTTCAAGCTTCAGGTGATTAAACACAAATACTTGAATCCTTCATAGCTTCTTTATGAAGACTTCGTTAAGAAGTCTTCAACCAAAGGAGTTTTTATGAAAATCCTGATGTCTCTTTTAATGATTCTTTCTTTCGGCTTCTCTGCATATGCAGACAAAAATGAAGCCCCTCTGACCACCGTGGATTCTGTGGATCTCACCAGATACGTGGGCAAATGGTATGAAGTGGCTTCAATCCCCGCTTCTTTCCAGAGAAAATGTTTGAGGAGCGTCACTGCCGAATACAGCATTTTGGATGATGGCGATATCAAAGTCGTGAATTCTTGCGATGAGAAAAATGGCAAAAAAAATGTCGCTGTGGCTCGAGCAAAGATCGCAGATGCAGAGACGAATGCGAAACTCAAAGTCGCTTTCTTTAAGTTCTTAGGTCACTACGTGTTTTTGTTTGCTGGTGATTATTGGATCATTGATCTTGATCCTAATTATCAGTGGGCTGTCGTGGGAGCTCCCAACAGAAAGTTTGGATGGATTCTTGCGAGAACTCCGACTTTACCGCAGTCCACTTTGAATGAGATTGCTCAAGGCTTAGCCGACAAAGGATACAATCCTTGTAACTTGCAAACCACCGTTCAAGCGGGTGGCTTCACTAAAAAAGAATCTCTCTGTAATGTCTTGAAATAGTTTTCTCTCAAAGCGGCCTCGATTGTTAGGCCGCTTTTTTGATGATCTCTTCTTGGGTTTGCGGATCAATCTTGTGCTGACCCCAGAACCGATGACTCTCCAAAAAGATCTGAGCTAACTGCGGGTCAAACTGAGTGCCCGCGAATTTTCTAATTTCTTTATAAATCACTTCGATCGGAAGACCTTTTCGATAGGCACGGTCCTGCCCCATGGCATCCAAGGTGTCCACCAGAAGAATAATTCTCGAGTGCACGGGAATGGTCTCATCGGCAAGCTTATCGGGGTAACCTTCCCCATCAAAACGCTCGTGGTGATGCTTCACGGCCGGCAAAACAGATTTGAAAAATTCGTGCTGATTCAAGGGCTTTAAAAGCTCTGCTGAGTAAACCGGATGTTCCATCATCTGGTGG
>JBKCXY010000089.1:0-8152 GCA_046315835.1 Pseudobdellovibrionaceae bacterium
TCAACTGATTCATCCCAATGACTTTTTAAATATGAAATCTCTCGATTTCTATAGAGTGACTGCCAATCTTTCCATTCTTGATTCAGGTCTTGAGAAATTACGAGATCTCTTGCTTCAACCGCAGATGACCGGTCTCAATCCACCGGAAAGCAGATACGCCCTTGAGCGCTTGCTCCAGAAATGGAGAGGAAAAACTCCCGCTATACCTAGGTACTTGAATGATCAGGAACTCTTTCAACAGATGTTATCCATGCTAGGAAATGGCGACCTTGAAAAAGGAAAAGAAATTTACGAGGAACAGTGTTTTATTGAGCGCCGTCGTAAAGTTGGATCCCGAGGAAGTGTCGACTTTGAAGCTCAAGATCGCTTTAAAGGAAATCAATACCAATGTCTGACCACATGGATGAAACGGCTGATGAATTTAGCCCATCAGTATCCTGTGCAGAGCGGGATTGTGGACAGAAAGAAAGAGACCCAGTGGTACACCGAAGTTTTAAGTCTCCTGGACGAAGTGATTCCGACGGCCTCATTGCTGAAATTTCTCGATGAAAAAGACTATGTCTTTCTCGTACGAGTGAATGGATTTCGATCCGGCGACGAAGACGGGGACCTCGAGTATTTCTCAAATACTTTAGGCGATCCTCGCAGAAACTTTGAAGAAGCGGGCGGTCTCGTGAACCTGTATATCCGCAAGACAGGACTCATGCCCACAGAGCTCGAACGAACCAGCGGAGGCTTCCAATGAGAGTCCTGATCATTTTCTCTTCAGTGCTTCTGACTTGTCTCGCGAGCCATGGCCAAACTAAAGCAGAATTCTTTGATCTTCAGTGGGGTCTTCGCAACCAAGGTCTTGAACAAACCATCGATATCGAACCTGCCAAAGTTTATAAGATTCCGGGCGTGGCAGATCAAGATGCAAGATGGGTCAGAACTTCTGAACAGAAGAAAAAGGTCATCGTTGCTGTCCTTGATACAGGCCTCGACAAATCTCACCCCGCTTTTATTGATCGCTTGGTCAGAAAAGAAAGTGAATGCCGTGCTTTAGAAAAGTTTCTTCAATGTGTGGATAACGATCCCGAAAAAAGACCAGCTTGTGAGGCCAAGTGGTTTGATCTCAATAACCCTGAAGTGGATCAAGATAAAAACGGCTATCCTCTAGACTGTGAAGGCTGGTCCACATTAGGAAAAGTGAACCGCACAGGAATTTTGGGACGTCCTGATTTTGAAGATGATCACGGTCATGGCACCCATGTCGCAGGCATCATCGCAGCCAACCCCATTAGCGGAATTCAAGGGATGGCGAGCAACGCATTGATCCTTCCAGTCCAAGTTCTTGGCAATGCTCCGAAAGAACCGATCAAACCCTTGTCTTTGGACCTGTCCCCTACTGAAAAGGGGAAGCCTGCCATCAAGGGACTGGCGGATAGTGTGGCTCGAGGAGTCTTGTACGCCATCAATAGCGGTGCCCAAGTGATCAACTTTAGTATGGGCTGGCCCGAAGGTGCTGATTCGGAATATCTCCAACAAGTGATTGCTGAAGCTCAAAGAAGGGGAATTGTGATCGTTTCTTCTGCGGGGAATGATTCGACCGGAGCCCTTTTGAGACCTTGTTCATATACCGGGGTGATCTGTGTGGCTTCTCACGGTCCAGATGGTGGGTTTTCACATTTCACAAATTACGGATCAGGAGTCGACATTGCAGCACCAGGCACAAATATCCTTTCAGCTTGGCCTCAAGGCAGAAGACCTCAACGTTTCAAAAAGTCTCTCGGTTTCGAGTTCTTAAGCGGAACTTCTCAAGCAGCACCTTTTGTGTCAGGCGCTGCGGCCGAACTGCTCGCTCAAGGAGTTCCCGTGTCCGAAATCTATCAACGACTTATGAGCACGGCTCGATCTTTGAAAAATAACTCACCGGTCATGGTGGGTGCAGCCCATCAGTTAAAACCAGATCTGACACTGAATCAAAGTCCTGCGGAAAAGAAACATATTCTGACTGGGTCTTTGGACTTTAAAGCAGCTCTTCAGGACTTTCCTCAAAAGCCTGTGATTGTTTTAAAGAACAAGTTCAAAAATGAAATCAACTGGGATCGTACAGCTCAAAACATGAACTTTCGTTTTGAACTCATCAACAAAGGGGAGACCTTCAAAGCTCCGAATTCCCTGAACGCAAAACTCATCACTCGCTCTCTGAGTTTGCCAAGGGTCGAGTCAACCCTCCTCTCTCAGCAATCTCCCTTATGGAACAAAGACGAGGCCCGCACAGTCACTATCAATCTTATTTTGGACGAGGCAGATTCTTCGCGAAGCCAAATCCCCTCAGAACTTATCTTTGAGTTGAATATTGGCCAGCAACTGATCCGAGTCGAAGCAGAAATCGTCGTCAGCGTGAATCAACTCAAAGATCAAGAAGTGGAAGAGATTGTTTTTAAAAATCCCCCCCCAGACCGCGTCTCTTATGTGAGCATTGATGAGAACTTAGATGAAAACCTCAAAGTGGATTATTTAGGAATCGCTGAAGATCTTCGCAGCCGGACCTACTATTTGGTCGAGTCCACGAGCAACGCTTCCTATGAATATCGAAACAAGTCTTATCAAATTCGCCTGGGTTCGGATGACCTTAAGAACTCTCGAGAAATTCTCACAGCTCGAGTGGACTGGAACTTCGACGGCCAATCTGATTATTTGATTGGACTTCTGATTGATCGCTCCGCGAAAGAAGATGCTTTTTCAGAAATACGCTGGCTCTACTTTGATCAGGATTTTAAGCTAAGGAAATCAATCACGGTCGCCAACGATAAAGTGAAACTCCCCATCAGTCATCAGTGGCTGAAAGTCAAAAATGAACTGAGACCAGCCTGGGTGGGTCGTGGATTTAAAACCACCAAGACGAATAACCTCAATGAAATTTGGGAAAATAGAAATCGTTCAGAAAGACCTGAAACCCGATTCTATTACCTCGATTTTGATGGCCAGCTGCAATCCTTTGAAGCGCCCCGAGGCTTGAGGCTCGTTGATACTTTGGACCTGCAAGGTACCTCTCGCACCAGCGGCAGAATCCCTGTGCTGCTGGCGCAAAATTTAGGTTCTGAAAATAAACCTTCATTTGTGTATGATTTTTCTTGGGGAATGATGACTGAAAAGGGGCTCTCTCAAACTCTCACCCCTATGCCTGAAGGCCTTCTGGGCTATCGAAATTACCTTGAAGCAGCCGTTGAAAAAACACTGGTTTTAGATGAAAGCATCACCGCTTCCACCTCATGGACCTCGGAAAGTCCTGGTCGCAGCCAAAGAATCAGTGCCTTTATTCTAAGCCCCACGGGCCAAACTGAAATGCGAGAAGGTCTCGCTCGTCCGCTTCGAGGAGTGGTGGATTCCGCTTTGAGAGTCCGCGCTATCTTTGCGGATCAGAATCTTTTTGGAGCTTTTGTTTTTACAAATTCAGAACTTCAATATCATGACCTCAGTCGGGGAACGACAGCATCCCGAAGTTTAGAGAGATACACTTTCTATGACGGAGTGACTTTCTCGGCCGTTCATTTCCCCATTCAAGTTTACTCACGAAACTCTCAGCAGATTCTCCCCAGTCTTTACCTGACTGAAAGCAGCGGATTTAATCGCGGTCTCAAACTCAGAACAGCCATCAAAAATCCATCAACAGGAACTTTTGACGAAATCATCTCTCCTGCGCGTTTGCGCTTTAAAACGGAGAAAGGCTGTCGCCCTTTTGAAAACCCAGTTCAAAACTCTGAAGGCATCCCTGCCCTTGATTTCTGGTGTGGAGACGTGATTAAGAGGATTCCTCTCATCTACTAGTTGAAGTGTTAGCAATCCTTGTCACCCCCATCAAAAACGTCTCAATATGAGACGTTTTGCGTTCTGGATTGAGACATTTTTACGGCCTAAGGCTTGCTTTTCATGAAGGCAGGGGAGGCCCTTATGGAAAGAAAAACTTCACACCACTCTACGAACCTCTTGAAAGTCTTCGCTGTTCTGACTTTCCTTTTTGCTCTTTGGACAGCGAGCTCAGCTCTGGCAAAGCCGCACGAAAGTTCGAACTCCAAGTCTCAAGCAAGCCAAGAACTGACAGCGATCAATTTTGAAAAAGATGTCTTTGGCCCCATCGTCGATTATCTAGAAGACCATAAGATCACAGGCCAAAGCCTCGAATACGAGCTTGTTCTTGATCGAGCCACCGAAGATCCTGAGTACCTAGAAAGACTTCTTGAAAGAAGTTCGAGCACAGAAAAAATGAAAGCAGCTTCCTCCGTCGAGACCCAGGTTGGAAAAGATCTGAAAAAAATCTGGGAAGAACTCGAGTCAAAACAACCTCAGACAACCGATGACAAACAGCCCATGAGGAGCAAGATTCGACCTGGCAAACTGATGCTGGGTGGAACTTCCAGCGGCGGCGGCGTTAAATAATTTACTGATACATAATATTACTTATCAGAAGTGTTTTACCCTTTTTTTCCAGTGACCTATCTCGCGAGAGCGAGATGATTGACCCATGAAAACACTCATTCTCCTACTTTTAGTATCCATAGGAAGTCTCTCTGAGGCACAACTACCACCAAGTTACTCTTTCAACAGTGGGGTGATTTGCATTTCCTGAATATGCATTTTCCCCTGCGCCTGCCTCTGGACCTTCACGTTGGTGACTTCGTTGGGCTTCATACTTTGCAACAAGTAGACGTAGTCATAGATATTTTCCACTTTGGTTTTTGCTAGCTCCACAATCACATCCCCAGGTAAAAGTCCGGCTTTCTCGGCAGGGCTGCCTTTAGCGGTGCCAGAAATCTTCACACCCTTAACGTTTTCGCCGGCATAATCAGGAATCGTTCCCAAATAAATTCGAAAACTTCTCCCCTGCATTTGTTTTTGCGAGCCCTCGACCTTCAGGTAACTCAATTTTTGATTTGCCTGATTTGCGGAAACGACAAGACCTTGCACAAGCTCTGTCACGCTTGCGAGGCCTTCAAAATTCAGTTTATCCACGGTATCTCGGGGCGTGTGGTACTCACTGTGGGCTCCGGTGAAAAAGTGCAGTGTCGGAATGGACTTCATATAAAAAGCCATCGAATCTGTGGGTAAATAAGGATCGTCGGTCAAAGACAGACTTAAGTCTGTTCTTGGAATAGCTCTTTCAATCAAGCTTTTCCATTCTTTCGCTGAACCCACACTTTGAATGGAGAGCTTTTCACGGTAGCGCCCTACCATGTCAAGATTAAAGTAATTTGAGATCCTGAGTGACTTTGCCTCATCTAAAAATCTCTCGGCACCTATGAGACCCACCTCTTCGGCGGACCAAATCGCAAAGCCCAAATCCGACTGCAAATTCTTCGGAGGATTCTTCGCAAAGGCTTGAGCCATTTCCATCACTGCGGCCACGCCCGACGCATTGTCATCTGCTCCATAATGGATCTGCCCCTGCTCAGCCCCTTGCGCGAGACTGCTCCCCATTTCGCCTGTTCCTAAATGATCCCCATGGGCTCCGATGATTGAGATAGATCGCGCAATGGATTTTCCTGTAGGGAGCTTTGCCAACACATTCACGGCTTTGGTTCGCTCAAACTCAAGGTTTACTTGAGCTCTCACTTTGGAGGAGAGCTTCACATCAGTAAAAATCTCGCCTTTGTCGTTGGCTTTCTGAAGCTCTTTCAAGTTTTTCCCAGACTTCGCTAACAAGTCTTCAGCAGCCTCATTGGAGAGATGCAGGACAGGAATCCCTGAGTCCATGGCCTGGGCCCCATCAAATCGCAAAGCCAAAAGCTTGCGTGAAGTGGACTGAGGGCCATTCACCAGAAGCAACCCCACAGCACCTGCCTGTTTCGCGGCCAGTGCTTTGTGTTGCAACCGAGAAAATGTGTTGAGGAAAATTCTGTGTTCGTTAGGGACTTCTTCAGGAATATCTCGAAATGCGAGAGCCCACTTGCCTGCCACATCAATTCCTGCGTAGGAATCATAGGTCTTAAATTTTCCTTCGCCCGGAGCTTTTAAACCATAACCGGCAAACACCACATCAGCGGAGGGAAACTCCCCTTGTTTTGAAAAGGACAAGGGCAGAAAATCCTCACTGACCTTCAAAGTCTTTGTTTTTCCATTGGGGAGACTTACTTCTACTGAATTCCCCGAACCCAACTTCACTCCTGAAGTGAATTCGAACTCTTGAAAGAATGAATTTCCAATCAAAGGGACAAGACCCAAATCTTTGAAAAAATCAGCAATGGCCTGAGTGTAGACTTTTTCTTCTGCCGAGCCTGGCTTACGACCTTTCATAAAGGGGCTTGCTAAATACTCAGCCCAAGATCGGAGGTCTTCGACTTTGATCACTGGGCTTGAGCTAGAAACTCGAGGAGTTTTTTCAGGCAGGCCCAAGGCAAGTCTCGCCGCTTTATCATCCCAGTCCGCCAAATAAATTTGGCTATCGCCTTTATTTCCACGACGAGTGAAAGAAATTTTCTTTCCATCGGGCGTAAAGACAGGAAGACCATCAAAGCCCTCAAGAAATGTCACTCGCACTGGGTCTTTCACCCCTTCGGCATCGACCATGTAGAGCTCAAAATTCGTGTAACCTTCTTTATTGCTCGCAAAAATTATGTAATCACCAGACGGGTGAAAGTAGGGAGCCCAGGACATCATACCCAAGCGCGTGATTTGTTTTTGCTGGCTGCCATCCACATTCATGGTCCAGATTTCAGCAATCTGTCCGCTGGGCGTGAATCGTCTCCAAGTGATTTTCTTTCCATCAGCTGAAAAGAACGGTCCCCCGTCATAACCTTTGGCGGTGGTGAGTTGCTTCACCTGAGTGCCATCGGACTTCATGATGTAAATATCCATCATGAAAGAAGAATCTTTCTCAAAAATCTTGCGATCTTCTTCGACGAGATTCTTTTCATAGCCCTTTCGATTGCTGGCAAAAGCGATCCACTTGCCATCCGGAGAGTAAGAGCCTTCGGCGTCGTAGCCCTTTTCTTTGGTAAGCCTTTTCAGTTTTTGAGTTTTTAAATCACGTTCAAAAATATCGTAATACTCATCGTAAGACCAAGAATAGCGTTTCTTGACTGGACTTGCTCGCTCGGCAAGTTCTGCTTTCACTTTTTCATTGAATCCGGGATCCAAGTGAGTGGAAGAAAACATGATTCGACGCTTGTCAGGATGAATCCATGCACAAGTGGTATTCCCCGCCCCTGTCGAAATTTTTTGAGTCTCTCCTGATTTTAGATCCAAAAGGTAAATTTGATAAAAGGGATTGCCTTCGTGACGCTCACTTTGAAAAACCATTTTTTGGCCATCGGCCGAGAAATATCCCTCGCCGGCACGGGGCCCTTCAAAAGTGATTTGCTTCATATTCTTGAAAAAAGGTGAAGCTTCCGAAGGCGCCTGCGCGAAAGAAGCTGTGAAAGCCACACCAACACCAAGGATCACTCCTGACAGAGGAATAAAAATTGACCGCATCGTCTCACTCCCTTAAATCTGACACCACTATGCCCTTCAATAAGGTCACGAACAAGCTTGAGTGCAGCTATGGCATTCGATGTCGAAACTGCGCTTGGATTGAGCAAGATGCCGAATCGCAAAAGAAGCAGAAAATGGATCAAGTTCTGGCTCTCTTTCCTTCGTTTAAAGAGAGCCATTACATGGTGCCAGCCTATGACCGTTTCAGATCCCACTTGGATCTGAGAGTTGAGGACGGGGTTCTTGGTTTTTTGGGCGAGAGCAACCAAGTTGTCAAACTTGAATCCTGTGAGATCGCCACACCGGAACTTGAAAAAGCCCTTCAGAAACTGCAAAAGTACGTTTTCCCTATCAAAAAAGGATCCCTCCGCCTGCGGCAGTCGCCTTCAGGAATGACCGGAGTTTGGCTCGATTTTTCCCATGAAGATGTGCACCAGCTCTTTCAAGAAAAGACTCTTTTGCAACGTCTTTCAGAAAACTTTCATATCGAAATTGGGCAAAAGAGAAAGCCTCTGACCTTTCAAAACGACGAACCCAAGCTTATCAAAGAGTGGGCCTTTCTGCCTTGGACTCAAACTTTCCATGAAGATCAAGCGATCCCCCTGCTCGGCACCATCGCCGCATTCACGCAGACCGGTCTCCCCGCTCAAAGAGTGATTGCTCGGGAGCTCCAAAAGATTCTCGATCAGTTGAATGC
>JBKCXY010000090.1:0-6009 GCA_046315835.1 Pseudobdellovibrionaceae bacterium
GCTCAGCGCTGGATATTAAGGGCAAAATCGTTCTCATCGGGGATGACCTCAATCAAGAAGCCAAAAAATACATTCAGACTCCATTCGATCGCTCTGTCAAAGGCATGACCATGACGGAGATGCACGCGAACATGATTCAAACTTTGATTGAGAATTCAGCTCCCGTAAAAGCTCCCCCTTGGCTCAATCTCTTTTTTACGATCATCATTTCAATCCTGACGGTGCATGTGGTTCTGACCTGGAGCCCAGGCCGGGGGATTCTGATTCTTGTGGCGACAGCCGCTTCGTTTTTTTTAGTGGGTTATCTGTTTTTCTGGTGGGGTGGAATTGTCATTGAAATGATTCACCCTCTGATTACGATTTTTCTCTGTTACTATTTTTTTATTCCTTATCGCCTGATCGTCGAAAATCGCAAATCTTGGGAGTACTACCAAAAGCACAAACTTCTCAGTGAAGTGGAGACTTTAAAAACTAACTTTATCGGCATGATGTCTCACGATTTAAAAACTCCGCTCGCGCGAATTCAGGGAATGACTGAAATTATCGCCAAAGATGCGAGCCCGCTTTCAAATCCACAGCGAGAAGCCCTGGATATGATCAAGCAAAGCTCTGAGGATTTGCTCAAGTTCATCAGCACGATTCTTCATTATGCCAAAATTGAATCTCAAGGGATCGAGCTTCATATGGAGAGCCGAGACATCAATGAAATTCTGAAAGAAGTGATTCGAAAGCATGATTTCTTGGCGAAACTCAAACACATTCAAATCAAAGCGGAGCTTGAACCTCTCTTTTCAATTAAAGTAGACCCGGAACTGATGAAAAAAGTGCTTTCGAATTTGGTCGAGAATGCGATCAAGTACAGTCCTGAGAATTCTAAAATCCTGATCACGTCTGAAGAGGTGGACAATAAAGTGGTGTTGCAGGTGTCCGATCAGGGGATGGGGATTGATCCCGAAGATCTGCCCAATATTTTTATGAAATTTTTTCGCTCAAAAAATGCGAAGAGCTCCCCCGTGAAGGGCTCGGGGCTTGGGCTTTACCTGGCCAAGTACTTTGTGGAGCTTCATGGAGGCTCGATCTCCGTGGAAAGCGCTCTGGGACAGGGTACTACTTTCACGGTCGAACTTCCTTTTAATCAATAAAACCAATGGCCTTTAGATTTTTGATTGAGGTTTCTCTTTTCCCCATGGTATCCAACGCTCTGCGGCTAATGGGAGGGTACCATGCTGAAAGTGCTCGTTGTTGACGACGATCAGGGACTTCGACTCTCGGTGAAGACGGCTTTACTGGCGACTTCAAAATTTGAAGTCACCGAAGCCTTTGACGGGATCAATGCCTTAGAGAAGACCCAAGGGGTGAATTACGATATCGCTCTGCTTGATGTCGACATGCCTCGAATGAATGGCTTAGAGCTTCTTAAAAAGCTCAAAGAACAGAACCCCGGAATGATTGTGGTGATGATGACGGCCTTTGCCAGCATCGAATCCGCCGTTCAAGCTGTCAAAGATGGCGCCTATAACTTTCTTCAAAAGCCTGTTGAGCACCAAGACCTCATCGACGTCTTAGACCGAGCGATGAACGCTTTGAACCTTCTTTCAAATGCGGCGGCCTCCGCACCTGTCCTCGGCGATACGGATCGAAAGTTCATTGGAAAGAATCAGCAGATGATGAAAGTGTTCGGAGTGATTTCGAAACTTTCAAAGGTCGATACTCCCGTATTGATCCGAGGAGCTTCGGGAACAGGGAAAGAATTGGTCGCCCGTGCGATCCATTTCAACTCTCACCGCAAAGATGGCAAATTCGTGGCAATCAATTGCTCGGCCATTCCAGAAAATTTGTTCGAGAGCGAACTCTTTGGTCACGAAAAAGGTTCCTTCACCGGTGCTGATCAACGGAAAATTGGGAAGTTCCAGTATGCTGAAGGCGGAACCCTGTTCTTGGATGAAGTGGGTGATATGCCTGTCCACATGCAAGTGAAGCTCTTGCGAGTTCTGCAAGAGAAACAGTTCACACCGGTCGGCGCGAACCGCGAAGTCCAGACGAATGTGCGAATTGTTGCCGCTACCAATCGTCCTTTGGAAGACATGATTAAAAAAGGAACTTTCCGTGAAGACCTTTTCTATCGCTTGAATGTGATTCCGATTTTCTTGCCTTCCCTAGTGGATCGTAAGGACGATTTAGAAAGTCTCGTAAGTATGTTTATCCGTAAGTTCAATGCCGCCCACGGAAAGCGCATCAATGCGATTTCTGCGGATGCTTTGGCGGTGCTCAAGCGCTATGACTGGCCAGGGAATATTCGTGAACTTGAAAACGTGATTGAACATATGTTCATTATGGAAAATAGCAATCAACTGACCGTGGCCTCAGTCCCCGAACTGATTTTGAGTTCAACGGGAACTTCTTTACCTGAGTTTCCTGAAGTCAAGATAATGACCAGCCAAGTCGAAAGTTCTTTGCAAGATGAGGATTCTGATTTGGACCTCTCGGACAGCGATGATGATGCTGAAGAACTCGCGGCTCCGCTGGAATCTGGCCAAGCCCTTGATTTCAACGCTGAAAAAGAGCAGTTCGAAAAAGAATTTATCGTCAAAGCCCTCAAGCTATTTAGAGGCAGAATCAATCAGACGGCCTTGCACGCCAATATTCCTAAGAAGACCCTTCTTAGGAAAATTGAAAAATATGGCATCGTAGCGAAAGATTATTCTTCTTAGTCAAAAGCTCTTGATTCACTGCGGGGCAAGCCAGTATTGTCGTCGTCCCACATGACGATAAATCCGCTGCCACCGCAGGCATATACAAAAGAAACCACCAAGCAGGCCTTTGACTGGCTCATGAATCAGCCTGAGCACATCAAGTCCTTGGCAACGAGCATGGACATTGCCGTCAATCTTTACCTCACAGCAAAACGTCATGGGACGGATGCTCTCGAGCGTCCTTCGATCCAGAATTTCCAGAAAGAGCTCAAAAGCCTTGCTGGACTCATGGAAGAATTTAAACCACCGACGCCACCGCCAACAACAACGCCACCAACGCCAGCTGCGACTCAAACTCAGCCCGCAGTGCCTGCGCAGACGGCTCATCACAAATCATTGGATCCAAAATCAGCAGAGATGCTGAATGAAATCAAAAATGGTCTTAATCTTTCCAGCGATGAAGAAGTTCTTCGTCTGTTGATCGCGACGGGCTACCACCAGCTCAAGTCTTTAATCAAAAAATAGTGAACACGTGCGTTTTTGATTGTCTGTGAGGTTCAAGTCACGGCAGGATCATAGGGGTTATGTAGCTCATGCACGGAGGCTTTTTCAGTGGCTAAAAAATATTGGATTCTGGCTGGCCTTTCTGGATTTATTATCGCTTTAGATCAACTGACGAAAATGTGGATCCACACAACCTATCAATTGGGTGAATCGACTCCGGTGATCGTCGGATTTTTTAATATCACTTACGTGAGAAATTTTGGGGCCGCTTTTGGTTTTTTATCAGAAAGCCACCCGACCTTTCGAGAGATTTTTTTCCTCAGCATGCCGCCTGTCGCTCTCATCATCATTTTGATGATTCTTCGTGGTGTTGCAGACAATGACAAATGGAACATCGTTGCATTGTCTTCAGTCTTTGGTGGTGCGATTGGAAACTATATCGATCGGTTGAGATTTCGCTATGTGATTGATTTTCTCGATTTTCATCTCAAAGAGAAATACTCATGGCCCGCCTTTAACGTTGCTGATATGGCGATTGTTTCTGGTGTGATCTTACTTTTGATTTTAATGTTCCTCGAAGAGAAGGCCAAAAAGGACAATCCGGCGAATGCAGCCTGACCTGCTGTATTTTTTGATTTTAAGCCTTCTTTATTCTGGCCTTCTTGTTGTTGCTTACAAAAAAGCAGAACAGCTCAATCTTAATTTAAAAATCACTCTCGATCTTGCTTTTGTTCTGATGATCTCGGGCTTTGTGGGAGCGAGACTCTTTCACGTTCTTTACGAGCAGCCCACTCTGTATTTTGAGGAGCCCTTGCGAATCCTCATGTTCTGGCAAGGGGGCTTTGTTTTCTTTGGTGGATTCTTGGCGGCCATCGGTGCGGGCGCGCTCTATTTAAGAATTCAAGAACAGCCTTTTCGCTACTGGGCTGACTTTTATGCGGATATCACAGCACTCGGCGCAGGTCTCGGCAGACTCAGTTGCTATGTTGCCGGTTGCTGCTATGGAAAACCCACCACCTTTTTGGGATTAGGGATTCACCCAACGCAACTGTATTCTCTAGCCTGGGATACTCTTTTGTCCCTCTTGCTTTTTGCTCTGGCTCAAAAACAATCCTTTGAGCTCGGCAAAGGGCGGCTTTTTGGTGTTCTTCTCATAGGACATGGAATCGGCCGGATGTGGATCGACACCTTAAGAGCGGATTTTCGAGGAGCTTTTTTCCTCGGGCAAAGTGTCTCATTTTGGATCGCTCTCGTTCTGGTCTTTTTTGGCTTTGTCCTTTTTTTGTCACCCTCGGCAACTGTCAAAAAAATCGACAGCCCTTAGGCCTGACTTTTTTTCATTTTAAGCACAGAAGTTCCACACCTTCGTTGGCACGAACCATGTAATAGATCTGGTTTGTAGAGAAATCAAAATTGGAGGAGTTATGAATAAATTCAAAGCTTGGTTCACAGTTGCAGTGATGGCCACAATGCTTGCCATGCTCGCAGCCTGCGGCAATTCTGGCGGCTCTTCCGGAGGGACTCCAGCGCCCTTAGTTCCCGGTGGAGGAGGAACTCTCCCCCCAGGATCAAAAGTCAGCTTTTATGCTCAAAACAATATGATGCAATACTACTATCCCAACACTCCGGCCCTGTACCAAGTGAACAGTGAGTATCGAAACTTGCTGAAGCTCGGAATGGGGGTTTGTGATCGCCAACAATCGAGTGGTGGTTTGGCTGCTTGTGAAGCTTGGGTTCAAGGGTTCCATGACATTGTTTTGGTTTTTGATGGCGGAACACTCGGTAACAGCGGGATGAACAATGCTCGTTTGATGTTCAGAAGCTATCCCTATGTTAACTGCACAAATCCCTTCTACTGTACTTGGTACGGCTACAGCTTACCGAGCTTCTCTCAATTCTTTACGAGCATCTTGACGGGATGGCCTTCTTACAACATCAGTGCTGTATTTAATCCGCTCGTGCTGCAAGGAAGTCCATGGCCTTGGAATAATTCTCAGGGTTTTAAGCTTCAGATGAATGCTCCAGCGGGAAGCCTGTCTTTCAACAACCAAGGTGCTTTCCCCGCCTTCGAATTCGAAGTGGCTAACGGCAAATTGGAAGATCCTCAGTTTGATTTTGTGGTGAAGTTCCAAGGAACTGTTGTTTCTTCAGGCACAATGAGACGCTGCAACACTCAAAACTGCGGAATTCAAGGCCTTCAATAACACGTCACGTCCCAGGTCAGTTTGACATTAGCTGTTTTCCTCGCAAGACTTTCAGTCCTACGGAGGAAAACAGCTATGAAACGTTCATTATCGATTCTCGCAACTCTCGCTCTTGCAGCGACGGCTCAAGCAAACACGAAAACAGAATACTTCTACCAAACAAAAGGTGGAGCATTCGACGCAACTTTGGACTACAGAATGGGTTCAACATCTGGTCAAGATGCTGGAAAGCTCTCAACTGCAGTTTTCGGTATCGAACTTGGCTACGGACTGTCTGACAATATGGAATTGTCGTTATCTACTACGACGGGTGAAGATAAATTTGAACCTACTGGCGGTGGGGAATCGAAGTTTAAAGGAATGTCTGACCTCGTTTTTGGATTCCAGATGAATGATGGAATGCTCTACTACGGAGCTGACTTGTCATACTCTGGCAAAGCAAAATCAGGCAAAAGAACAACTGGTGGTATCTCTGTGATCCCAGCGATTGGTGTTTTGATGTCTTCAGGAGACTTGAACTACGGTGGTAAGTTTTCTTACGCTTACAACATGGATAAGAAGACCGAAGGAACTCCTGACACTACAACTCAAGCTGGTCATGCCATGAC
>JBKCXY010000091.1:0-10093 GCA_046315835.1 Pseudobdellovibrionaceae bacterium
GCTGATTCTCTTGTTCTGTTCCACTTGGACTCCAAAATACCGAACGCCCGTTTTAAGGTTCCAAGACTTTTTCAGAACCTTAGATATTCCGTAACTAAAATCAGAGAGTTTTTTGGTTTTGAGATTCCCTGAACTCAATAGGGCATATCTCCCATCAACAAAAAACTCATCAGAGAAGACTGTGGTGAAATTCCTTCTCCACTGTAAAGTAGGGGAGAGGGTCAGCGCCTGGCCATCAATCAGTCCCTGATCAAAGTTGGCTGAATTCAACAACAGGCCATATTGAAAATGACCGTCAAGGCGAAGCGCCCCTGCCTTGATGGCTGTGTAGTCCACAGCATCTCCACCAGTTTCATAGGAGCGCTCTAGTTCAAAGAAGGCTTTCCAATGTGGGGATATTTGGTAAGAGCCAGAAACATTCGCCCAAAATGGCAAATAACCTGTCAAGCTCACACTCCAAGGAAGTGTTCTGGTCATTTCCCAAGCTGCAAAAAAATCATCTTTCCCATCTGAGATCTTTAAATAGCGTCGAAGGGCAGTCTCACTCTCAAGCTGAAGCAGTGTCCACTCGACATGACCACTGGGAAGAACGCGAACTCGGGAATTTCTATCCGCCGGCGAGAAGGTATATCCTGCAGGCTTTTGCAGGAAAAGGGAATACTGCCGAGCAGGCGAAGTGAGAGACGGAGTCTCCAGAGTCAGTACCTGCAAAGAAGCTGGCCTAATTTTTCCTCCGATCACGAATTCTTGAAGCATGGGAATGCCGCCTTCGGAGTAGACAAAAAGACTGGGGCGATCTAGGGGGAGTTTGAACTGCCAAGTTCCGTCTTCGAGCCTTTGTGCGGAACTTTCATCGACAGGCTGTGTGTCTTTAGACTTTAGAATCAAGGTCTCTTCTGCTTCATTGATGGCCACATCGAAGAAGTTCATTTCTTTCTTGCGAGTAAAGATTTCCAGATGAGCTCCCGAGATCAATAGGCTCCTCAGGTTCAACGTTTCTTCGTTCTTAGTCAAAAAGACAGAACCAACTGGATCAGTTCTTCTTCCGTTAATTTCGACAAAGCTTTCCTTTCTTTGGGAATCTCTGCTGAAGACGATCCATTGGCCAGATTCCTGCCTGAGGAACATATCCTTAGAGCAAGCCAGGACTCGCGTGAGCTCCTCTTCATTGAGGATGCAAACTCGGAAAAACGGGAACTGTCGTAATTGCTGAAAGAGATCATCGGGGTAATTTTGTGTCACAAGGCGAGAAGTTGGCCCCTCGGATTTGAGATTATCTAGATTTAAATCCGTTTTCCAAATTGTTTTTCCCGAGTTATCACGGACAACAAAAACTCCTTTTTTCAAAAGAGCTGAGGGCCATGTCATTCTCAAAGGGGGTTTGCTGTCTCCATTTTCAATTTCAAATTGAAAAGAAGAGAAGTCCATCATGAGATTTCCGATTTGAAAACGATCCTTATCAACGAGGCGATAATCAAATCTTTGCGGAAGAGTTCTGATTGGCATCTTCTCGATGGGGAAGAAGAGTGAGGTTTGCGCCCAAGAGTTCAGGCTCATCAAAAATATCAGAATGAAAAGAATTGGCATGTAGCCAGTTTGTCAGGCCACTAATCGTTGATCAAGAACAAGCGCAGGATCAATCAAAGAAAGTCGTAATTTCCCCTCAGCTTCCAAAGAGCGAACAGCTTGAATGAGTTTAATCCTGGCCGAACGAAGTTCCCCGGGTTCCGCAGGATTCTCCAGAGCCTCTTCTTGAACCTTGCGAGCTAGGTTTGAGTCGAGGGATCTCAAAATAAGCTTTTGTTTTTGCTCATCAGAGAAGCAGTAAAAGGCCACAAGGACTCTTTGGGGTAGTTGGGGGAGAATCTCCATGAGGTGGCTGCTGTCCCAGGAGAAAATTTTGTCCGCAGTGAGAACTTTCGATTTGACGAGAAAAGCCCAGCCCGGATCTTCTTGAGCCACCAAATGAAGGAGGCTCTTTTGTTTGTCGGCCTCACAGGATTCAATCAGTGCTAAGAGCTGTTGAAATCCGCCTGGTTTACGAAAACGACTGAGCATAGACATGCAATGACTCCCGACCAAAGACTTATCGGAATTTATCGGTCAAAGTTAAGCGTCTCGATTTGAGACAAAACTGGAGATCTGAGTGAATTCTTCGCCGCTCATAATTCGCTCGATCACTGAGCGAGCCAGAGTCATTTTCGAGAGAAAATCAGAAAAGTGAGGAATGATGATTCTTCGTTCGTGTCCCTGCCACGCCTCTCGAATCATGGTATTGAGCTCCACAGCTTCTTTGTGAGTTTCTGTGCGAATGGGGTTGCTGCCATCAAAGGAAAGTTCCTCGGCCGTATCCAAATGAATGACCCAATCGTATCTTTTGAGCTCAAGTGCGCGAGTCGTCTGAAGAGAGGCATAGAAATCATCTTCATGACTGGGCCAATAGGCAATGCTATCGAGCGAGCCGCGGTCACAAACAATCACTGAAGTTTTGCTCTCGATGGTCACAAGATCTTCGAGCTCTCTTTGTGTGAAACAAATGGCGCGTTGGGCATGGATCCGGCCTGCGACTGTCGATTTTCGCGGAAATCCACCGCGGTAGAGAATGCTGGCTGCTTCAGGAACGATGGAAACTTTTCCAGCTAAGTCTCTCTGAAGGGCTTCGATCAAAGTGGTTTTTCCACCCGAGGGTCCGCCCGTCACCACAATTTTAACTTTCTTTGGAGTCATATAAGCCATGCTAATCTTCCTTCAGCTCAAACTCAACCAAAAGAGGCAAGTGGTCGGAAAGGTCCGCCCAAGGAGAATCTTTCAAAATGGTGGCATGGGTGACATGGTGATTCCGAGAGTAAACTCTGTCCAAATTCAGCAATGGGAGAATCGAGGGAAAGGTCGACCCATAATGCCCATGCTGTGAGAAATGAGCTTCTTCCAGAAAAAGGCGATTTCTCAAGGGAGTCGAGGCTCGTTGTAGCCAATCGTTGAAATCCCCAGTGAGGATCAAGTCTTTATCCGGGGAGACTCGTTTGGAAAGAATATCGCAAATATGCTTGATTTGCTGGACTCGATCGCTCTCTCGCAGATTGATGTGAGTGGTTGCTGCATTGATTGTCTTGCGAATTTCAGGAATGTAGATTTCTGCAAAGAGAAGTCCTCGAGACTCCCATCGGTGAAGTGAGATGTTATAGTTTTCGAAAGATTGGATCGGGTACCTGCTCAGAATAGCGTTGCCGTGATTGCGTGTGGGGAAAATTGCATTTTTCCCATAAGCATAATGGGGCCAGGCTTGATCAGCGAGAAATTCGAACTGAGATTGGAGTGGATAGTCTTTATACTTCTTGCTCCAGGTTTGGTGTTCTCCTACCACTTCCTGTAAAAAAAGGAGATCGGCCTGTGTTTCGCGAAGAGCTTCTTTGATTTTGTGAAGAGTGAGGTCGAGGCCCCAAACATTAAAGCCTTTATGAATATTGTAAGAGAGAGTTTTCAGTTTCATAGCCAATATCTCCACCAGTATGCAAAGCGATAGAGAATTCTACGCCATAAATGTAATTCTCCAAGTTGCTTGAGTTGAATATTGCTCGAGGCTTTGGCATCTCGGTCCCATTGCTCCAGCAACTGGTTCACAACTTGAGGACCTTGAAAGACAGCCTCAACTTCAAGATCATGAAGAAAGGACCGATGATTTAAATTATGTGAACCCACGGTCGCCCAATCATCGATAATCAGTGTTTTTGCATGAAGGACAGTCGGTTCATATTCAAAAATCTGAACGCCAGCGTGAAGAAGTCGTCCGTACAAAGAGCGCGAAGCCCATTGAACGATGGGGACATCTGTTTTTGCTGGCAGGATGAGGCCGACGTAAATCCCTCTTTCTGCCGCTTTGATGAGCGATTTCAGAACGGATCTTCTCGGTAGAAAATAAGCATTTGTGATCAAGATTCTTTTTTGAGCGGCCTTGGCTCTGCGATTCAGATCTCGCAGCAGGCCTAAGCGCCAAACGGGAGAGTTGTTCAGGCGGATCATATTTGATCGACTTTTCTGTTTCAGTTTCTGGCGGATAACTTTCAACAAAAAAACAGCAAAAGGATGTCGAGAAGAGCGCCAAGTTTGAAGAAAAGCTTCGTGAAGTCTATTGACCTCAGGGCCTTGAATAAAAACACCCGTATCTCTCCATGCGAAGTCTCCGCTGTACTTTCGAGAGTGGACTTGCGTGATATTAAAGGAGCCAAGGAAAGCCTTGTCATCATCGATTAGGATTGTTTTCCGGTGGTTTCTCCGATTGACCTTTCTGTAAAAAACGAGGGCTCTTCGGAGCCGACGCCAAGTTTTTTGCGCCACACGAGCGATCTGTGAAGGTAAGGGGTTATGAATCCTTAAAGTAAGTTGGTTCTCTTGACAGAATTTTTGTATTTGCGGAAGCCAATTGAAAGATCCCACGCCATCAATCAAGAGATAGACTTTGATACCTCGGCCATGAGCGCGGCTCAAAGCTTGGAGAATTTTGATGCCAATGGGATCATAGTCAAAAATGTAAGTTTCTAAATAAATTTGTTTACGAGCCTGTTCAATTTGAAAGATGACAGAATCAAAATAAGCATCACCTTCAAAATAGAGTTGGACATTTTGCCATGGATTTATTGACATTCTTTGGGGCTCTCGATTCAATAAACAGGTTAAAGAAAAGAGGGGTTGAAATGAAGCGCTTTTTCAGTATTTCTGCGGTGGCCTTGCTGTTTTTTTCACTGAGCTTAAAAGCAGCACCTCAGTCTCAATTCCCTGGACCAAAGATAGCTGTCATTTACGATCTCAATAAGGCCAGTTTCGATGAGAAAATTAAACCTTTGCTGCAAGCAGAGCTTGGGAGCTGTGATTCTTGTGAGATCGTCAATATCACCCCTTATGATGAAGCAGGTCAGCTGGTTGAGGCAGGAATTGCTCCCGCTCTTGAAAAAGTGGGCACAGACACTCAAATTGTTTGGCTCTCTTGGAATCGGCGAGAAAGTGATTCGACAATACCTATCACAACGGCCATTCAAAGCCTTCTGTTGCGAAAGATCGCTGTGATCGGCTCAGCGGGAAGGGCACTGTCGGGAGCCCCAGCGGTCCCCTTGAGTCGGACAGTCTTAGGAAAGATCCCAGATGTTGTGATTATTGGGGAGCTCACAGAAAAAGAGAGACTCCTCACAGATTCTTACTTTGGACCCGAAATGCTTACGGCCGTGAAGCCCCCCAAAGAACATGTGGGTGCGGGCATCGCGCCCCTGTTCTTTGTGACAAAGTGGGCGAAAGTCTGGCCTAAAAGGACAGAAAAGCAAGAGTGGTTAGCCCACTTTAAATCCACGAAGACCAAATCGAGAAAACTCTGGCCCGATCTCAACGATTTTTTTAGAAACTAACCTGAGAAATCACATCATGGTTGATCCATGCCACTGGCTGCTGAGGCTGTTGGGCATCACAAAGCATGATTTCACCACAAGCTTTAAACACGACTTCTGAGAGCAGATTTGTCATCAAGGACTTTTCATCACGATGAAGAGCGATGAGCTCATCTGAAGTTTTGAGCAGTTTCTCCATTTGAGTTTGGTGGCTATGAGAAGGCCAATCCTCAAAACGAAGAGTTTTTTGAAAGTCGGTATCCATCAAAAAAGCTTCGCAGATCTTTTGAACTTGCTGGACGGTAACAGTTTCCTTGAGAAGTGACTGACATGCTTTTTTCAAGTTTTGGTAAGTGATCGAATGGGAGTGATTTTTTTCTCCCGCATAAAGAAGGGGATAGAGAGGGATTTCCACGCCTTGAAAGATCGAGCTAGAGTTTGTGAGAATTTCTGGACAATTGTAGACAGCACAAGCAACGCCCTTTTCAAAAAAGCTCCGCGAGATATCCTCCAATTTCTTCTTGGCCCAGCCTTGGAGGTAGGGAGAGTAGCTTTGCCACTGAAACTTTCCATCATACAGGACTTCAGTGCCATGATATCCGTAGGCGGTGTAACTTATTTTTCGGTTCTCTTTTTCTAAGCGCCGTCGGAGCTGAGTGGTTTCTTCAATGAGAATTCGAAAACTCTCGGCCGTCACTTCTTGAAAAGAGATGGCGCAAAGTTGACCCAGGTCTGATTCCCAAAACTGTCGAGAGGAAATATGGCGGTCGCCGGTGCCTTTAAACACGCGATTCATCAAGGGCATAATAATTTTTGCTCGGGGCACTCCGCCTGCCATCAGATGAGCAATCAATAAATGTCTCTCATCAGAGATCAGATTTTCGAGCGCTTTGATGTACAGTTTGACTCGTTCTCGAAAGTCTTCCTGCGCCCCTTTTCGTTTCTTTTCGATGAGCTGAAAATCAAGTTTCGCGCTCCCCCACTCGGTGAGCTTAATGTCCTTGAGAATTTCCACCAAGGGGACTGTTCCATCACCCGTCCACAGATCAAAACCTGCTTCCAGAGGAACGTTAATGAAAGGCTGAGTCTGCTGCGCAAGTTCCTCCGCCAAGAGAGCTCGCAGCACTCCCGTTTTCTCACGTCGGCCCACGGTGGAGCGAATGATGTGAAAGCCCCTCGCTTCTGCGGCATCAATGAGGCCATTTCCATATCCCCGCTGAAAAAGCTCACCAAACATCAGCAGAGCGCTCTGTTCACTGACTTCTTGAGGCCAATCTTGGGGCATTTGACGAATTGCGTAATAACTCATTCACACCTCTCCAAAAGAATGCATTTTGGTAGAGCCTTCACTAAAAGGCAAGGATGCGCGTTGTGTCCTTAGTCCCTTCGTGGACAGAAACTTTGATTGAATGCGGCATCACGGTGGTGGGTAGGACTCGATTCTGCATTCATCCTGAGGCTGTAGTTACGAAAATTCCGGCGATCGGGGGCACTAAGAATGTTCACGCAGATCTTATCAAGAAGCTTCAGCCAAATGTCGTCCTCTTTGACCGCGAAGAGAATCCCAAAGAAGTCTATGAAAGTTTGAAACTCCTTCTACCAGACACCGTATTCATCGACACTCATGTGACAAGTTTTCAGTCCAGTCTTAAGGAGCTTGAGCGTCTATCGATCATCTTTCAGTCTGCATCGATGAAGGAGCTCTCGAGCGAGGGGAAAATTCTCTTCGAGAAATTGAAGAAGAAAGACTTTCCGCAAGAGACTGTGCCTTTTCAGGTCAGTGCACTCGATGGTCAGCTGAAAGACTTTTCAAAAGTGAGATATGTCATCTGGAAGAATCCATGGACGTGTGTCAGCGCTGAGACATTTATCGGAAGCTTGCTGAAGCTTTTAGTAACGTTGACTTACGAAATCTGCGTGTTCGTTGGTGATTTCTGTTTCTTGTAAAACAAGAAACAGAAATTCCGTCCGATTTCCTTTTTTCTCTTTTGAGTCAGGTAGTGAGAGGACGGCGTTCTGCTGAAGGGACAGGATTTTGAGTCAGTTTCTTTAAGAAATAGACAGGGAGCAATTATTGTCGGCGGAGATCCTGAATCTGCTGTTGGACGGTGGCCTCAACCCAGTCAGCCAGCTGAGTCGTTGCGCCTGCCCGTTTCTGTACCATGGCTGCGGGGGACTGAGTCTTTCGCTGATCTGCGAGAAGCTTGACGATTTCTGCACTCGACTGCAGGGGATTCACTGCGAACAGGTGATCGTTCAGAGAGACTCTGGAGAATTCAACCGCTTCGCGATTGTTTTCAATATGGGGACCCGTGAAGACAATGGCATCCCCTGCGAGGGCTTCCATCACCGAGTGAACTTTCTGTTTAAAAGAGCCACCTACAAAAGCCCATTTCCCCACAGTGTACAGCTGGGACAGAATGCCAATTTGATCAATGATCAGAATTTGTGGCTTTTCAGCGGCTGATTTTTCGAGAAGCCAATTTAACCAAAGGATGCTTTTCCAATTTCTTTGACGGATCTTTTCTTGAAGTCCGGCAATCTGAGAGGAGTGAACCTCGTGAGGGCACCAAATCACTTGCCCGCCTTGTTCGAACCAGTGTTTTAAACTGTCGAAGAGAACTTCGTCATCTTCTGGCCAAGTCGAGCCAAGAACCAGTGTGCTCTCCCAGGAAAAACTGGTTTTCAATTTCTGGAGTGTTTGTTCTGACAAAGCCGATTGAGTTTGAAGGCGGTAAAGAACTTGATCGTACCGAGTATCGCCTTGAACAATCAGAGGAGCCCGCACTGCCATTTCAGAAAGAATTCTTTTGTCTTCTTCGCTCACGCAAAACACGGCAGAAAGTTGATTCAAGGCAAATCGAGTCAAGTATTTACCGAGCCCTTGGCTCCGAGTGCTTTGCCGAGAGATCGTTGCTGAAAAGAGAGCGGTCGGAATACTTGCTTTCCTCAATTGATAACTGAGCTCAGGCCAAACATCGGTCCGTGCAAAGAGCACCACACAGGGATGGATGGCTTTGATGATTTTCTGAATATCTTGAGGGCGATCAAAGGGGGCAGCAAAAATGAGCTCACAAGATTCAAGACCCTGTTGAAGTTTCAGAAAGGAAGGACTTGAGTAGGAAACCACCACTGAAAGTTGCGGAAATCTTTGTTTAAGTTCTCTCAGGATGGGTTTTGCGTATTCTATTTCTCCGCTACTGGCGTGGATCCAAACGGGTCGGCTGGTCAATCTTTGCAATGAATTCGTATCCTTGGCCACGAGGGAAGCTTGCAGTTTTTTTGGAAGAATCGGAGCGATCAATTTCGCCAAGGGAACAAGTAAGAACATCAATCCGCGGTAAACTAGAAAAAGAAGTCGTTCAACCATAATGCACCTTCTGGAGAGCTTGCTTCACTTCCAGAGCCTCGATACTTCGGAGGCATTCTTGGTAGATGGGATTTCTGCAAGGGCCCTGTCCATGCTTACTGCAGGGACGGCAGCTGAGGTTTCTTTCAAGCACCAGGGTCGTCGGTCTTGAGGGAAAGCCAAAAGGCGCAGGCCCCATCAGAGCAATGCAGGGCTTTCCTGTTTGTTCGGCGATATGCATGAGACCCGTGTCGTTAGTGACAAGGGCGCGACTTCGAACTACTGCAGCGGCGCTTTCCAGATAAGTGAGTTGCCCCGCGAGAACTCGAACCCGATCAGGGAATTGTTCCTGGAGAGGAACTAAAAACTGATCTTCTTTTCCTCCCAGAACAACAAAGCGTGTTTGGGGAAGCATTTGAATCAGTTGAATCCATTTTTCCAGAGGCCAGCGTTTTAAGGGATGAGCCGCAGAAGGGGCCAAAGTCACAAAATCCATCTCTCGGCCCAGCACTTTCTCAAGTGCCAAGAAAGCTTGTTCTGGGACTTTCATCACGGGCACTGCTGGCAAGCGAGTATCAAGCCCCCACGATTTGAGCGGCTCCAGCAAGTCCCGTTGTCCCGAGAAAGGTAATTCGTAAGTATTCTTTCGGAGCTGAAAAAGCAAAAATCTCTTCCAGCGCTTTTGTGACTTTCTCAAAAAAAGAGGCGGCATCCAGACTCTAGAAAGATGCCAAGGTGGTCGCAAAAAAAAGCTCACCAAAATGGATCTTGAATTATTGTGGGCGTCGTAGATATGGGAGAAGTGCTCTTGACGGAGTCGATGAACAAAGCTGAAAAATTCTCGGAAAGTTGTTCGCTTATTCAGAGTCCACACTCGGGCGATCAAGGGACAGCACTGAACGATTTCTGCGAACTCTGTTTTCGTGGCAAAGTGAATTTCACACTCCGCATCTTTCTGTCGGAGCTTGGCTGCAATGCTGAGCGCTTGGACAATATCGCCAAAAGCAGAGAATCTCAGGATGAGGACTTTTCTTCGGGTTTGAACCATTCGCAGTCATCTTACTGGATGGGTCCTCAAGAGACAATTTATGTTTGGTGTCTAAAATATAGACAGTGGAATTGGGTCCAAACTGGGTCCAGGATGGCCTCTGACTTGAAGTAGTATCTACATGATGAACCCCAAGTTCAGCCTTCTTCTCTTGTTGTCTTTCGCCCTTGTTGCAGAAGTGCAAGCACGGCCCCGTGGGGAGATGATCTTTTCTCAAGAGAGCTTTATTAGTCCTGATTATGTTCAAACTGATCAGACAAACTATCAGTATATTGGAACCCGACTCACCACGGATCAACTGGGACAACAAGGTGTGGAGGGGCT
>JBKCXY010000092.1:0-8452 GCA_046315835.1 Pseudobdellovibrionaceae bacterium
ACGACATACGGACCTCCTTTCATGAAAATGTAGGAGGTCTTTGTTTATTCAGAGCTCTGCCTGAGGGCAATCCACAGTGATGCAGATCTTGGTCCAGCTTTTCACCTTGACGGCAATTTGTAACTTGCAGATACTGTAGAAGTTAGACTTTCAAGTTATTAATGGTCAAATTCGACCAGGTCATGAGAGCTTTAGTGAAGTTTAAATTCAAGTCCTTAATAGAAATACTTCTTGAGGCGCTCTTAAGTCGTCGCAGCAGAAAGACTAATGTTAATTCTGATCAAAAGAGCAACTCACCGACAGATGGTGGCAATTTAGAAAAGCTGCACCCATGGCGATCTTGCAGAGTGGGTGAACATTGGGTCGGCGGACATCAGCTGTGGGTTCCTGCAACAGATCACCGACCAGGCTATTTTACCCATCGAGATGGGCACTGCAAGATGAATCCAACCCGTAGGAAATCTAAAGTTGTTGAGGATTACATAACGGCAGACGAGATGCAGTTTATCGCTGATCATTTCTTTGCAGAACTGAATGGCCCTCCAAGTTATGGAAAGCTCCCCGAGTATAAAGACAATGCTGATAGATTTGATCTCTATATTCGTGGTTGGACGAGATACTGGAATGAGATTTTAAAACCTAATGAGGCATTGGATCCTGATTTGGTGAAAGCATTGATCGCCACTGAATCATCTTTTGATTTGAGTCCTAAGCCAGCGAATGCTGGATCAGCGGGAAAAGCCCTGGGCCTGATTCAATTAACCGAGCAAGCCATCGAAGCCTTGGGAGATCCTCAAGGCGAGCTCACAAATCATTTTGTGAAGATTAAAGATTCAGATACCTCCGATCCGAATCTCAGTATTGGCGCTGGAGTCAGGTGGCTTTTCAGGAAGCGAGAATTGGCCAGCCATCGACTGAAACGACCTGCAACTTGGATTGAAGCCATCGCTGAGTACAAAGCCTACTTAAAAGATATTCAGAGTGGAAAGGATCCCCATCCTGCACAAATGAAAAAGTTAGATCTCATTTACAAAAGACTCAAAGAATGAAAAAGATTTTGTTTATAAGCATTCTTTGTCTATTATCCGCATGTAAAATCGCATCTTCACAAAGCATCGCTGGAAAAAAATCACTCGAAAATGTTGAGCCTAGTTATGGGATTTTACCAGAAGAGTATCGATTGAGATCAGGCCAAAGACCCCTCATGTGGCGATGCTTTGAATTGAAAAATGTAAACGTAAAATATAAGGTTTGGCGAGATGCTGACCCAATGGGGCCTTTTGACAAAATTGTGGATATGTGTGATTTCAAAATTGAAGCCAAAGACTCCAAGTTCCAGCATCTTTACGTAGGTCGAAGGGCAAAACCCATTGGCTACTGTAATGACTTTAAAGCTGCGTGGAAGAAGTTGACTGATTATGAGAACCATATCTGCTTAGATGGAGAAACTTTAACAAATGGTCTGCCAGAATTTACTGAACAGACAAAGACATCCTTGGTGACTTGGACTTGGGATAAGATCGCAACTCGAAAGGGTTGCTATGCTTTCTGGGGTGGCAATGAATGTACTGATTTTTAATTGATCTCTTTGTTTTTCAGAGCTCTGCCTGAGGGCAGACGGCGATGATGCAGATCTTGGTCCAGCACACCCATCCAAAAATCCTTACCAAGGTGACCGATACCCCCACGATACCCCAATGATGCCCCCACCTAGATTGCCAGTGTATGGATCATTAGCGGGGTCTGCCTGATCTGTGTGACCGATACCCCTGGGATGGGGTAGGATTGAGGGGCAGCATGTTGACGCGTAAGAAATCATTTTTAGTGGTCTTTATCTTTCTGTTTTGGCTTGGGTATTCGCTGATCGCAGTGATTTCATTTGTGGCCAGTCTGCAGGAGCTCTATCAGCAAGAGCGCAACAAGCGCATCGATCGGATTAATTATCAAATTGAACTTGCGATGAATTCTATGATTCATCAGCATTTTGCGACATTGAAGCAGAATCTTTCACGAGCCGTCGAGCTTTACCAAGTCGACTTTGCCATTCTTGAAATTCCTGGGGAAGATCCTGTGGTGGTGGCTCGTGCCGGCTCTGAAATCTACCCGGGCACGGATCTGCCGCTCACAGAGGGTGTTGTGGACCGAGGCTCTGCGACCTATCGAAAGGTAAAAGTCAGAGACTCGACACTATTCATTGGAATGGATCACAGGATCACGTTTTTTCTTTACACTTATTTGAAGTACTATTTCTGGAAAATTGTCTTCGATATTTTTCTGGTCACCGGAGTTTCTGGGGCTCTGATTTACTTTGTCCTTCGAGATTTGATCAAACTCACAAGAGCTCTTGCTAAAGGGGATGTGCAGTCGGTCAAGTCGATCAGCACTCAGTCTTTAGAAGCTCAAATTTTGTCTTCGGCCACTCAGTCTTTTTCAGATCTCACGAAGGAATTGGCTTGGGAGTCCCAGGTCTTTTCAAATTCACTCGGGTCCGCGATCACCACTGAGCTTCGCAAAGGAACTCCTACACCTCAAGCTTTTGAAGTCGTGCTTGTCCGAGTGGATTTGAACCAGTACACGCAAAAATTCTTGGCCACGGATATTTCAAAAATGGTGGAAACAATCAATCAATATTTTGCGGGAGCCCGCGAAATTATCGAACGCCACTCAGGTCTGATTTATGAATATGTCGGGGATGAGATCATCTTCTTTTTTAAAGTAAAAACAAGCTTTGATGAAACATTCAAAAACGCCGTTTTCTGTGTGAGAGATATCTTTAAGCAGATCGAAATGCTGGCCGTGAAGGACTTTACCGTCAAGGCCTCGATCGCAACGGGAACTCTGAACTTTGTGAAGCTGGATCAGGGCTATGCTTTCACAGGGGTGCCTTTAATTACATCGGCAAGGCTTCTTAATTTTGTGACGGATAAAACAAGGTCTCAGTTGATCTTTGAAGAAAAACATCTTTCGCTGGTGAAACACACGGCGGCAGATATGCAAGTGATCTCCACCCAGCTGAAAGGCTTTGCTCAGGATGTGAAACTTGTCGAGATTTCTGGATTTCAAACCTTAGATGAAGTGGATCCGAAAACATTCTGTGCGGACCCCGATCTCTTACGGGCTTTTGATGCTCTGATTGAATGTATTCGACAAAAGAATGAACCCCGCTTTGATCGGATTCTCAAATCTCTTCGCGAAGTGAATATTCAAACGAGCAATGTAGAACTCAGCCATAAAATGACTTGGGTTCTCCAGTTAGTGAATCGACCAGAGAGTGATGAGAAGAGACTCTCTTCGATTCTTTCGCTGATCCCTCTTTATGTGACCAAAGAAGACTATGAATCGAGCGTGAAAGAGCAACTCATTCAGATTGAAAATACAAGATCTTCGAGGACCAGGGCGAATGCTTTGATGGCGCGATCCTCATTTGAATTTGAGATCAAGATCGATTTCAATGCAGCTAGAAATGTTTCGAACCGTTACCTTGCAGATGCACTGTTTGTTATTGGAAGGACTGCAGTGGATAAAAAAATCACCAAGCAGATTGAATGGATGTTGGATCAAGAAGATCGTCTCTTTAGAGCCAGTGCACTTTACCTTTGCTCGGCTCTGCTGAAATATCATCATGAAAAAGATCCAGTTTATTTTGGATCGAACCCACAGTTTTCAATTCTTAAGGAGCACCTTAAAAAATCACTGAACCAAAGCGATGAAGATTTGAAGAAGCACGCAAGAGCCTTTGAGTCCACGACTGGTCTTTCTTTAAATGAGAAGGCTTTATGATTATAGAAAAGATTCCGATTCGACTGGCCCATCTCAACATCGAGGAAATTCAACTCACAAAGAGTTTGAAATCTGCTATCGGATCAAGTCACATCGACCTCATTGAATCTCAAGTTGAAAGTCTGAGAATGATGACCCAGGGGTTCAGCGTTGAGCAAATCGTGAATCACTTTTATCAAAAGGGAAGAATCATTTCATTTCAGGGACTCCGCCGCCTACTCGAGTTTTTGGTGGAAGAAAGACTCCTTGTCACTGTTCAATTTGAACAATATTTCAAAAAAAAGGATGTCAAGGAACGTGGGATTTTCTCACAAATCTTAGGGCACTTTTCCAAACCAGATGTCAGTGAAATCAATGTCATCGGGGAGCTCTCCCATTTCCCCTTTTTTCGAGCTCTTGAGCCTGAACTTCAGAAGATATTTTTTGAAAACATGAAAGTAATCACAGTCCCTTCACAGATTGCAGTTTGCAATCAAGGGCAGGTTCAACGCTCTTTGTTCGCGATTCTCCGGGGTGAGGCTCAAGTTTACAAGAAGGCCCTTGAGGGAAAAAGGATTCGCATTGCAAGCCTACCGCAAGGCAGTATCTTTGGAGAAACGGGATTCTTTCTTGGAGAGCCTCGGACCGCCGATGTCTTGACGAGTGAAAATTCAGTCATCGTTAAGTTCAAGTACTTACCTGAAATCTTTGATCGCCAAATTCAGAAGGAAAAAGCCGAGTCATTGAAAAAGAGATTTTGGATGGTGCACTCGCTCATGAAGTCTGAGGTTTTTAAATCACTTCCAGAAGACTGCTTTGATTCTCTCCTTTTCTCGGGCGAGTTGAAAACCTTTGCGCCTGAGCGAAATATTTGTACTGAAGGAGAGATGGGAACCACGTGCTATTTGATTATCCAAGGGAAGTTGGTCGTCACGCAGAATGGAAAGAGCTTGAGGATCTTGGGGCAGGGCGATTGCTTTGGAGAGATGGCTTTGCTGCTCAATCAAGGTCGACGAACAGCGACGGTGAAAAGCCAAACGGAATGTTTAGTGCTGGAAATTAAAAGTGAAAGCTTTTATAAACTGCTCAGTCAGAATCTCATGCTCGGCTGCGAGTTCGAGAGGTTAGCACTCGAGCGTTGGAACTATGATCTGAGCAAATACTAGTGGGTTTTGAACTTTTCCTTTCCTGTGCCTTGGTCCAGTCTTCTAAAGCTTGTCTTTAGATTTCCCTAGAAATGACGATAGATATGGGCATGAAGATTGTTCATTTGATCTGTTTTACAATCGCTTTAGCCCTGTCTGCACCCCATGTCCTGATGGGAAGCCGGGATTCGAGTTTGCATGGTTTATCGCTTCGACAGCTGGTGGATCAAGAAATGCACGAACTGCGATTGAATTTGAAGACAAAGACTCATCCTTTTGATCGAATGCGTGCCATCGAGCAATCACGCCTCAAGATTCAAGCTTTGCGCAAGTCATCGCCTCAACAATTTCTCAGTGATGAAGGTTATCTGAATCGTCTTGAAAAGTCTTTGGCAAGAATTCCATCTCGCACCGAGTATCGCGAGCGTGATTGTCGGAAGGTGGAACAGCGGCTCGTCAGTGACTTAAGAAGAATTCCAGCCAGCGAAAAGTCAGCTGTTGAAGAAGCGATCGAGCTTGTTCAAATGGTCTGCCAAGTCGCGCTGTAATGCCATTCGCTCTCTAATAATAGAAAACAAAGTAAGCGTTGGCCACGAGGCCGGTCAGAGTTTGAGACGGCTTCGTGCTGCGATTTGTGTATTGATAGCCACCATCAACCCGAATGGCGAGATTTGCAGGATGCAGGGGATAGTATTTCATCACTCCGCCAGCAAGCAGAGTGAAGAGAGATCCTGATTTGGTTCCGCTCTTGTAGGAGCCCAAAGTAGCTTGACCTGTGGCTCCGAAAAAGACATCTCTCGAATTGGTATGTGGCTTGAAGTTAAAGTCGTAAAAGCCACCAGCTCTTAAAGTAGAAGCGGTGAAGTTTTGCTCTTTGGCTGAAGTGAAACTAAAAAGAGGGCCAAATTCATAGGTTCTTTTATTCCAGCCGTACATCACCGATGCACTGAGGGAAGTCTCAGTGGTCGAACTCGAGCCACTAATTTTGTTAGGCAGTTGTGCAATACCGGCACTGGCAGCGACAAAATTATTTCTCTTCCCGCTGGCGGCGCGCACAGCGGCTTCATCAAATTCATCGAAAGCATTGGAAGATCCTGAAGGAGCCAAGGTCATCCCTGGTTCGATTTGTCCCTCGATGATATCGACGATGGCTTTCTTCCCACGAATTTTATCAACTCGGACGGACTGAGCCAGAGCAGCAGAGGCGGTTAAAAACAAAATGAGAAAGCTTAAAGTGATAGGTTGAATCATGAAGGGAGTCCTCCCTTCATGATGTTACATCTGTCGTGCGCGCTTATCAACGTTCAGAGCCGCTTCCCTGACCACTTCATTCAAGGTGGGGTGAGCATGGAAAGATCTTGCAAGATCCTCAGCACTACCGCCGAATTCCATGGCCACGACCACTTCTGCAAGCAGCTCTGAAGCTCTGGGTCCTACGATATGGCCACCAATAATCTTATCAGAGCGTTCATCAGCAATGATTTTCACTAAACCATCTGTCATTCCCAAAGCTTTCGCTCGACCATTTGCTAGGAAGGGGAAAGTTCCAATCTTATGAGGAATGCCCATCTCTTTGACTTGCTCTTCGGTGTAGCCCACAGAAGCCACTTCGGGATGAGTGTAAATCACATTCGGAACAGTCTGATAGTTCACGTGGCCTGCTTGTCCTGCGAGGATTTCTGCCACGGCAACACCCTCTTCTTCGGCTTTATGGGCGAGCATAGGGCCTGGAATTAAGTCACCAATCGCATAGATGCCTGGAAGATTGGTTTGAAAGTGAGAATCCACTTGCACCACACCACGAGCATCTTTATTCACGCCGAGCTCTTCAAGGCCAAGACCTGTTGAAAAAGCTTTTCGCCCTGTCGAGACTAGCACCACATCACCAGCGATTTTAGCCGTGGAGTTGTCTTTCATATTTTCATAAGTCAGAGTCACTTCTTTACCTTTCACTTCGGAAGCAGTGACTTTAGTTTGAAACATAAATTCCACACCCGTTTTTGCGAGCACCTTTTGAAGGGTGGACATCATTTGTTTATCCATCATAGAGCACAAGCGATCTGCAAATTCGATCACGGTGACTTTAGATCCCAGCCTTGACCACACGGAAGCCATCTCAAGACCAATGACTCCGCCGCCCACAACTAAAAGTCGTTTGGGAACTTCGGGTAAGCTGAGGGCCCCCGTAGATGAAACAATTCTTTGCTCATCAAATTTCAGAAATGGAAGTTCCACAGGAACAGAGCCCGTGGCGCAGACGATGGCTTTGGTTTCGATCTGAGTTTTGGTGCCGTCCTCGGCCGTCACTTCGACCAGGCCTGGTTTCAAAATTCTTCCGAGTCCTTTGTAAGATTCAATCTTGTTCTTTTTAAAGAGGAAGGCGATTCCTTGTGTGAGGTCCTTGACCACTTTGTCTTTTCGTCCCAGCATCGCCGGCAAATCAAGCTCTACTTTGGCTTTAATGCCATGTGTGGCAAAATCATGAAGGGCAGCATGGAAGTGTTCAGAACTTTCCAGCAAGGCTTTCGAGGGAATGCATCCCACATTCAAGCAAGTGCCGCCAAAAGTTTTATCCTTTTCAATCACCGCTGTTTTCAAACCCAGCTGAGCTGAGCGAATCGCGCCGACATATCCACCAGGTCCTGAACCAATCCATACAACGTCAAACATTTTTATTCCTCTTTCGTCACGCGATCTTAGATTTCAATGAGCAATCTCTCTGGATCTTCGATGCCCTCTTTGATTTTCACGAGGAAGCTCACGGCCTCTTTTCCATCGATGATGCGGTGATCGTAAGAAAGTGCCACGTACATCATTGGGCGGATTTCCACTTTGCCATTGATCGCCATGGGGCGCTCTTCGATCTTGTGCATCCCTAAAATTCCAGATTGCGGAGGATTCAAAATTGGAGTCGACATCAGTGAACCATAGACCCCACCGTTAGAAATCGTAAATGTTCCACCACTCAAATCATCAATCGAAATTTTTCCATCGCGAGCTTTGATCGCATAATCGCGGATCGCCATTTCAACTTGAGCCACACTCATGAGGTCAGCATCGCGAATGACTGGGACAATGAGGCCCTTTTCCGTGCCCACGGCCACACCCACGTTGTAGTAATTGTTATAAACCATATCTGTGCCATCAATGAAGGCATTCACAGCGGGCCAAGCTTTCAGTGCTTCGATCGTGGCTTTCACAAAAAAACCCATGAAGCCCAAAGAAACTCCGTAGCGTTCTTTGAATTTGTCTTTGTATTTGTTTCGGATCTCCATGACTCTCGACATGTCGATTTCATTAAAGGTTGTGAGGGTCGCCGTGCTTTGCTGAGAGTAAACCAAGCGCTCTGCAATCTTCTTTCGAATATTGTTCATCGCCACTCGTTTTTGCTCGCCCTGCTTGCTGGGCCCTCGAAGGGTCATATCCACAGAAGGAGCTGGAGCTTTTTCAGGCGCTGGCGTTGTAGCAGCAGGGCTTGCTTTCATCACATCTTCTTTGGTGAGTCGGCCGTCTTTACCAGTGCCGCTCACTGAAGCAGGATCAAGACC
>JBKCXY010000093.1:0-3825 GCA_046315835.1 Pseudobdellovibrionaceae bacterium
GGTTGACTCCTTGTGAAAAAGAGTGTGCCTTAGGCTCCTTTGACATTCAAGGAGATGGTTATGGAAAAAGTTGTCATTGCTTCTGCAGCAAGAACCCCGGTGGGTAGTTTTCAAGGTGCTCTCTCTCAACTGGCTGCGCCAAAACTCGGCGCCATCGCCATCAAAGAAGCTCTGACCAGAGCGCAAGTCAAATCAGAAGAAGTTCAAGAATGCATCATGGGAGAAGTTCTCACCGCAGGTGTTGGGCAAGCGCCCGCAAGGCAAGCGGCTCTCTACGCGGGACTAGCAACGTCGACCCAGTGTTTAACGATCAACAAGGTTTGCGGGTCGGGCCTGAAAGCTGTGATGCTCGCTGCAGATTCGATTGCTCTTGGTCATAGCCAAATTGCTGTTGCTGGAGGTCAAGAATCAATGACCTTGGCTCCTCACCTTTTGGAAAATTCGCGAACTGGGTATCGCATGGGCGGAGCGCAAGTGACGGACTCGATGATCAAAGATGGACTTTGGGATCCCTACAACAACTGGCATATGGGAAATGCGGCTGAACTGTGTGTGAAAGAGTACCAATTCACTCGAGAACAACAAGATCAGTTTGCTGTGGACTCCTACAAGAAGGCCCAAGCATCCACACAGAACGGAGTTTTTAAAGCCGAAATCGTTCCTGTGGAAATTCAAGATAAAAAAGGAACCGTCCTGATTGATCAAGATGAAGATCCCTTCAAGACAAATTTTGAAAAAGTTCCATCCCTCAAACCAGCTTTTGATAAAGCAGGAACCATCACCGCAGCCAATGCTTCGAAAATCAATGACGGAGCCGCCGCTCTGGTTCTGATGAATGAAAAAGTGGCGCAAACAAGAGGCGTGAAGCCTTTAGCGAGAGTTGTGGCTTCAGCCACTTTCGCTCAAGATCCTAAATGGTTTACGACAGCACCCGTGGGAGCTATCAAAGCAGCTCTGACCAAGGCGGGCCTGTCTGTGGACCAAATTGACCTCTGGGAAATCAACGAAGCTTTTGCGAACGTGACCATGGCCGCCATGAAAGAACTCAATATTCCAGAAGATAAAGTGACTATCCAAGGTGGCGCCATCGCTATTGTCCACCCGATCGGAGCTAGCGGCGCAAGAATTTTGACCACTCTCCTCTATGCTCTCAAAAAACATTCGAAAAGATACGGCTTAGCGACTCTGTGTATTGGTGGCGGCGAAGCCGTCGCCCTCATTGTGGAGGCGATGTGAGCGTAAAAACTAACCGCAAAGTATACGCCAATGCAAAAGAAGCACTCTCTGGAGTTGCTGATGGAATGACGATGATCCTGGGGGGTTTTGGGCTCTGCGGGATCCCGGAGAACTCCATCGTCGCCCTGAGAGATTCTGGAGTGAAGAATCTCACTTGCGTTTCAAATAATGCAGGGGTTGATGATTGGGGATTGGGTTTGCTGCTGCAAACTCGGCAGATTAAAAAAATGATTTCTTCTTATGTGGGAGAAAATGCCACTTTTGAAAAGCAGTTTCTCTCCAAGGAACTTGAAGTGGAGCTTTGCCCTCAGGGCACTTTGGCTGAGCGCATTCGCGCCGGCGGAGCTGGCATCCCTGGCTTCTTTACCCCGACAGGCGTCGGCACTTTGGTCGCTGAAGGTAAAGAAACAAAGGTCTTTGAGGGCCGCGAGTATGTTCTTGAGCGAGCCATCAAAGGTGATTTTGCTTTCGTCAAAGCTTGGAAGGGCGACAAGTTTGGAAACTTGATTTTTAGAAAAACCTCACGGAATTTTAATCCTATGGTCGCCACGGCAGGAAAGATCACGGTTGCGGAAGTGGAAGAGCTTGTTGAAATTGGTGAGCTGGATCCAGACCAAATTCACGTTCCCGGTGTTTATGTTCAAAGAATCTTCCAAGGAACAAACTACCAGAAACGAATTGAACAAAGAACAGTTCGCGCAGGAGGCCTCTAATGCCACTTCATCGAGATCAAATTGCTCAACGAATTGCCGAAGAAGTCGAAAATGGCTTCACCGTCAATTTGGGAATTGGGATTCCCACCCTCGTGGCCAATTTTATCCCCCAAGATAAGTTCGTTATGTTTCAAAGTGAAAATGGTCTCCTCGGCATGGGGCCTTTTCCTCGGGAAGCGGACATCGATGCTGACCTGATCAATGCAGGCAAACAAACCGTCACAGCAGTCCCCGGTGCGAGCTTCTTTTCCTCGGCGGATTCCTTTGCGATGATTCGCGGCGGGCACGTGGACTTGACCGTTCTCGGCGCCATGGAAGTCGATGAGACAGGAAGTATCGCCAATTGGATGGTGCCCGGAAAAATGGTCAAAGGGATGGGCGGCGCCATGGATCTCGTGGCCGGAGCTCGTAGAGTCATTGTAGCCATGCAGCACACGGATAAAGAAGGCAACAGCAAGCTCAGAAAGAAATGCACTTTACCGCTCACAGGGAAGAACTGCATTCACAAAGTCGTTTCTGACTTAGGCGTCTTTGACATCACCCCTGATGGTTTTCTCCTCTTAGAAAGAGCCGAAGATGTGAGCGTCGAGCAAATTCAAAAATGCACAGAAGGACGCCTTCACCTGGCCAATCAAATTCGAGTGATTCCCGTCAAATAGCTCTAGCTAGACCAAGGTGAGTGTTGTGGATTCCTTTCATGACACACAGAGCGAAGGTGCTAAACTATCTGCATGTCTGGCGGAACGAAAAAAGTTGAAAAAGATCATTACCTGTTTCGAGAGGGTGATCCACCTGATGCCATGTATGTGATTAAATCAGGTAAATTTGCAGTGGTGAAAACCAAAGCCAGTTCTGAAATTGTTCTGGCTGAAATCGGCCCGGGTCAAATGGTCGGAGAAATGGCATTTTTCGACGGCAAACCTAGATCCGCGAGTGTGAAAGCTGTTAAAGAATCTGAAGTGATTGCGCTGCCCTACAAATCTCTCCACGCTCAATTTGCGCAGTTCCCAGAGTGGTCAAAAGCCATCATGAGAACTGTCAATGAAAGCTTGAGAAATGCGAATCAGAAAATCAAACAATTAGAGAAGATCGATCAAGAAGGAGAACTCTTTCCCCCTCACACGATCACAAAGCTCGTTTCTATTTTAAACCTCGTCGCCACTAAATATGGCAAACATTCTGAAGAGGATAAGGGACTCGTGCTCCCAGGTGGAATTCTTAGAAACTACACGATCCAAATCTTCCAAGAACCGACACATAAAATGCAGAAGCTCATGAACTCTCTGATGGAACAAGGACTGATGAAAGTCGAAGATATTGGAGAAGGACGACAAAAGCTCGTTCTTTTTAATCCTGAACTGCTTTATGTCTTTGTCGAGTGGTTCAATGACTGGCTTTTCAAACAAGAAAAGGATCGTATCACGGTTAAAGAGGAACACTTGAAGACCTTAAGAGGAGTCATGCATTTCTGCAAGAAATCAACTCCAGATGAAAAAGGCCTTGTGAAGTTACAGCTCACTGAACTTCAGAATGATTCCATGCGAGACCTCGGATATCTTATAAAAGTTGAAGATACGATGCCACTTGTAGAACTCAAATTGATAGGTGATCATATCATGGAAGAGTCCGGCGTCTACTCGATGGTCCACATCGCCGAACTGGAAAAAGTGGTGCCCTTTTGGTCAATTATCTATACTCTCCGAAAAATCGCTCGCTAGCTTTCTTATTCACAGTGCTGATCATTGCTTTTTCCACCGGGTGCTCAAGGACAGACCTCGCGCTCAAATTCGCTGACACCTTTGTCGCTCTTGAAATCAAAGATCAGTTTGATCTTTCAGGAAAACAGAAAGACAAAGCCGAAGAGATCAGCAAGAAT
>JBKCXY010000094.1:0-5430 GCA_046315835.1 Pseudobdellovibrionaceae bacterium
GCCATCGAGGGAACAACCATGAGTGAGCTCGTGGCCCCCATGTCGTAGCTGAGATCTTTAATATTCTGCAGCCCCGCCTTCATGGCGAGGTGAACGGTGGAAGAGTTGAGACTATTTTTCAGTGCAAAATACACAGGAACATCTTCATAGTGTTTCTTTCCATAATTATCGGGGCTCCAAGTCTGGCCCTCATATTTGAGAGTGGTCTTTCGGTCATCGACAAGACTGAGAAGATTCTCTTCAGGAAAGCGTTCAAAATATTCGAGAAAGACGAGAGGCTTAAAAACAGAGCCAATTTGTCTTTGTCCCTGAATGGCCCGATTGAACTGAGTCATTCGGAAACTTCGCCCACCCACCACCGCTGAAATCCAAGAGCGTTCGAGGTCCACCGCAATGAGAGCCCCTTCCAGTTGAAAACCGCGGCTTTTCAGATCTTGAATTTTTTTGTGATTGTTTTCGAGCTGACTCAGGCCATTTTGAATCGATTTCTGGGCGGCTTCTTGTTGCTCGATATTGAGAGTGGTAAAAACCTGTTGTCCTTTTTCAATGAAACCCTTTTGGGAGAGTTCCTGAGAAACTAAGTTAAAAAAGTACGGCGCTGTTTCAGAGATCGGAAGATTTCGATTTTGCGGGAGAGGAGATCCTTGCGCTGTTGTCTTTTCGATCTCATCGATGAAGCCCAGCTGCTGCATTCTCTCTAAAACGAGGTTTCTTCGTTTGGTGGCGTTCTCGGGTTTGGTAAAAGGATTGTAAAGCCCAGGGCTATTCAGAACAGCGGCCAGAAGGGCACACTCTGCCAGGTTGGTTTCACCGAGAGTCTTGCCGAAGTAATACTCGGAAGCCGCGCCAAAGCCGATCACTTGAAAGGGGCCCGATTGACCGAGGTAAATCACATTGAGGTAAGATTCAAAAATTTGGTCTTTGGAAGAATGAAACTCCAGCAGAAGCGACATGAAGAATTCAACGAATTTTCTCTTTAAAGTCTTTTCTGGGGTGAGGTAATCATTCTTGACCAGCTGTTGGGTGATGGTGCTCCCGCCTTGGCGAGGCCCTCCCATCAGGTTGTTTAAAATGGCCCTTAAGATCCCTGTGACAGAGACTCCTTGATGATCCAGGAATTTCGAATCTTCAATGGCAAGGACAGAATTGAGGCACTGCGGAGGAATCTCTCCCAAGGGGTGATAGACCTGGAGAATCGGCTTTCCTGATATGTACTGAGCGACTTTGCGTGAATTCAGAGCCAAGTGGGTCACCCGGCGCGGGAGTCCTTCGGACACCGCAAAGGCGTCAATCCATGTTCCTTCTTGGTCAAAAACGGCAATTTGTTCAGAATGAAGTAGTGAAAAAGGATCAGGGGTTTCCTGAGTCTTCAAAACAACGCAGTCAGAGAAATTTTCAAGATTCTGTGATTCTGAAGTCAGTTTCCGCCGGCAATTTTCTTGATCCAACAGAAGAAACTCGCCGGGGCGAAGGGGCTGAGTGATATCCCGTTGGCGAAAGTTTTCTTGTTGTAAAGTTTGAATCCAAAAATCTTTGTTTTTTGAGGGGGACACCGAGAACAGCCGAGGGGCACTAAAGTACTCAGTGGGTTGCTGAAAGGTGCGTTTTTCCAAACTTTCTTTAATCTGGCTATTCAGCTGCACGAGCCAGAGTGAGAAGCCGATGATGGAAAGCGTTAGAAAGGATACAAATACAAGGAAAAGCCACTTGAGTTTTTTCATAGGTAAGATGACAGTAAAAGCAACTGAAATTGATGTCAAAGAGGGATCCATGAGGCTGAGTCCATTACAAATTCAGAAGCTGACCGAAAAAGTTTTTGAAGTTTGGAAAAAACAGAATGTCGTGATCTTTAAAGAAGATGAAAAGAAAGCCTTTGCGAGAGCCCTCGAGGCTGTCAAAGCAGATTATCAACGGGAGAGCCAGCTCGAGCAAGAAGTGAACAAAATGCTCGATGATCTGGAAAGAACAAACTCAGGCGAATTTCAACGCTATAAGATGTTTCCTTTGCTGAAGCAGAAACTCGCCAAGGAAAGAAAGATCGTTCTATGATTATCAGTGAAGATCGACAAATCCATTTGGCCCATGTGATTTCAGATGCCATCTGGGACGATGATCTCGTGGATTTTTCCGATGACGAAGTGGCTTTGCGACTTGCGAAGCAAGCCATTGCTGAATTCGTGAAAGAAGATTCGCAAATTGATCAAATGGCCCGAGACAAAGTGGCTTCTCTCAAAAGAGGTGTCGTCGAAGGAAGTCCTGAGTGGGACATTTTGTATAAAAAATATTATGAAGAAGAAAGGGGTCGACGTGGCAAAAGCTAAGAAAAAAATTTTGAAGAAGAAATCGAAGTCTCAGGCAAAGCCAAAAAAGCCTGCTAAGCCGAAAGCAAAGCCGAAAGCAAAGCCCAAGATTAAAGCTAAAGCAAAATCGAAGTTAAAGCCCAAAGCGAAAGCCGCTGCAAAAGCTGCGACGAAGGCCGTGAATTTCTCTCATGTCCTGACACCCTTGGATGATCGAATTTTGGTGGAAATCGTGAAGTCGGAAAAAATGACTCCAGGGGGACTCTATATTCCTGACACGGCGGAAGTGAGTGGAAATTTTAAAGCTCAAGTTTTAGCAGTGGGGCGTGGAGCTCGCGACAAAAAGGGAAGACTAAGACCGTTAGACGTTAAAGTCGGCGATACAGTTTTGGTGACGGAGTATGCAGGAACGCCTGCGAAAGTCATGGAGAGGGACCTTCGAATTCTTAGAGAATCTGAAGTCCTCGGTATTATTGAATAGAACTAAGGAGAACTCATGAAAAAACAATTATCCATACTGACAGCGGGAGCCCTTGTCCTTGCGAGTTTTTCTCAAGCGCAAGCGATGAGCGTCGAGTGGACCGGAAACTATCGTTTTGAATACACTCAATTGTCGAGCACGACTTTGGGGAGCCCACAAAAAGGGAAGTCTTATTTTCTGAACTCACTTCAGCTCAGTCCCAAGATCATTGCAGCTGACGGAATGAATGTGGTCGCTAAGTTTGATGTTTTGACCAATTCAGCCTATCCTGATTCTCAGGCCGGAGCTGTTCTGGGGGGTGGGCCGACCAAAGGTGGAACGGGTGGATCTTCAACAGCGGATGATGCGGCGGTGAGTTCAGGGCACCAAGGCTCGACAGAGCTTCGTGTGTCTCAGCTGTATAGGAACGTCAATCCAGAGTACGGAGCCATTGTTGTGGGTCGTGCACCGATAGAGTTCGGTTTAGGAATCACGCACAACGCAGGCAATGGAATGTTTGACCACTGGTCTGACACCATGGACATGGTTGGGTACAAATTCCTTATTGGAAATTTGTCTTTGATGCCCATCATCGGAAAACCCTACAACCCGTCACCCAATGCGGGTGGTGAAGTCACCGACGTGATTTGGAATATCGAGTACAACAATCCAGAGACAGAATCGATCTTCGGAATTTTTCACCAATCTCGAAGTGCGGGATTGGCATCCAATGATGCAAATCCTCTGACTTACGGCGCCGGTGCGACCAAAATTGGTGGTTGGAAAACACAAAGTGTGAACTTCCTGTTAGGTCGAGGTTGGGACAGCTTCAAGTTCAAACTGGAAGCAGGTTTTAACTCTGGCGACACCGGAATTCAAGTGAGTGGTCAAGAAGTGAAACTCAACGGTTACGGAATTGTCACTGAAATGAATTTTCCTCGTCCAGAAAGTAAGTCGCAATGGTCACTGAAAGCCGGTCTTGTCAGCGGGGATGATCCGGATACAACCAATTTCGAAGGCTATGCTCTCGATCGTAACTACGACATCGCCTTCTTGTTGTTCAATCATTCGATGGGTCAGTACGATGTTTTCAGGTCTCAATTTCAGCGCCCTTCTCGGCAATGTGGAACGGCTCCTTGCAGTCCATATGACCGCAACGAAGCGATTGATGATGATGCTGTTTCAAACGTCGTATTTGTTTCACCAACTTGGGATTACAAAATGAGTGATCGCTGGTCTTGGAGAAATTCTTTGACTTGGGCTCAGCTGCAAGCGGATCCTATTGCAGGTGGCACCGTGAAAGGCAAAGACGTTGGTTTTGAGTGGGACACAGCTTTTGTTTACAATCCTCACGAGCGTCTGACTTGGGTGAACCAATTTGGATTTTTGTTTCAAGGTTCTGCATGGGCAGGAACGGAAGCACAGAACTTCGATAAGAAATTTAATTACGGATTTGTTTCAAAGGCCGCCATCAGCTTTTGATCGCAACGTGAACGCAACTTTGTACGGCAGCTTGGAAATCAGCAAGAAAACGTCATGATGCCAGGTAAAGCCCTGGGTGGTGGTGAGCAGGCCCCGAGGACGCAAGTCCTCGGGGTTTTATTTTACACAAACTGACTCAAAATCCTGTCCCTTCAGCAGAACGCCGTCCTCTCACTACCTAACTCAATAGAGAAAAAAAGGAAATCGGACGGAATTTCTGTTTCTTGTTTTACAAGAAACAGAAATCACCAACGAACACGCAGATTTCGTAAGTAAATGTTGGCTCCATTGAGGCGGTCGCAGAGACCAGGGACAGGATTTTGAGTCAGTTTTTGGAAAAACATCAGGAAATCTTTAATGGTCACAGGACTGTATATACTTACTGACTTCCAAAGAATCTTAATAGCTCTGGGCGACCTCCTGAAATGACAATTGAGTTTGATTTTTTCAATCAATTCAAAAATGACTGCGAAGATGAAAAGTCATTTATTAATTATTTATCTCACGGCAAATCACTGGAGCAGGTAGAACTGAACGATGCTCAAGAAGCACTTTTCTTTCAGTCACATGATCCTCAATATTCCTCCATGAGAATCTTTATGGAGGATCAATATGGATGTTTGGACATTTATGCTGAGGGACTCGAACTTGATCTATCGAAGCAAGATCTGATCTCTATTGCAAAGTCTCTGAGAAGAGCACCGTGATTTTTAGGATGAGCGGCACTCCCAGTCACTTAGATCCCTGACCCTTGCTTCATTGGGTTAGAAGCCCATCAATGGTCCTGAACACGTTGGACGAGACCTTGCTCTATTGAGTCAGTTCGATCACTAATCTGAGGATTTCTAGGACGAGCAAAACTAGACCTAGAAAACCCTGTAGAAAAACGAAAATACGACGAACAGTCACCTGGTTGGGTTTCTTGTCCGACATATGAACCTCCTTCGCAAGAATGAAGGTTCAGGTCTTTCTTAAAGCGAAACTGGGAATGCCAGTTTCGCTTTTTGCATTTTCTGGGCATAACTTCCTAGAAACTGACTCAAAATCCTGTCCCTTCAGCAGAACCCCCTCCTCTAACTACCTAACTCAATAGAGAAAAAAAGGAAATCGGACGGAATTTCTGTTTCTTGTTTTACAAGAAACAGAAATCACCAACGAACACGCAGATTTCGTAAGTAAATGTTGGCT
>JBKCXY010000095.1:0-2443 GCA_046315835.1 Pseudobdellovibrionaceae bacterium
CTTTCATTCCAATTTCGTTGGGAACCAAGGCTGAAAGCTGAACCGATTTGAATTCTTTGGTTTTTGAAAGCTCGTCTAGAAACAATCTCGTGTCTGCCATCTGTGGAACTTTATCAGCCCGAACAAAAGCGCCGATTTCGAGGCTCTTGACCCCGGCACTTTTCAATTTCTGGGCAAGGTTCACTTTGGTGGCTGTGGGGACCACTTGCTTTTCATTCTGTAATCCGTCCCTTAATCCAACTTCAACAATACGAATCGACCGTGATCCCATCACTGCTCAACCTTAGCGAGTAGTTTTCCGAGTGGCACTTGATCACCCACTTTACAGAACAATTCTTTCAGCTGACCATCTTTATCAGATTTCAGAGTGTATTCCATTTTCATAGCTTCCATCACCAAAATTGGATCCCCAGTCGCTACAGAGTCACCCACAGACTTTAGAATTTTGGTGACCTTGCCAGGCATTGGAGCAACAACGCCTAAATTCTTTCCTTTTTTGCTCTGAGCGCGACTGGATTTCTCTTCGGTCTCCACACAAAAAGTTCGTCCATTCAAATGAATCCAAAGTTTACCATTCACAAATTCAGCTTCACCATCCATTGGGCCCGCTTGAGGATGATCAACGACGAGTTTCATCTTAGACTCCCCTCCAGCTCTTCATCCAGACAGAAGACCCTTGTTCACCGGACGTAGCCGTCGCACCAGCGTTGTGCTGAGATCCCCCTCTTGAAACTCTTCTTTGAGCTTCTTCAACAAAAAGTTTTTCTGCTTCTGTGAGGATGGGCTCTGCTAAAGGCTGCGAAAAATAAGTTTCAATAAACCGAGTGGTCATTTTTCCTTGAACAAATTCAGGGTGACTCAAGATCTCGATCAAATAAGGAATATTTGTGTGAACGCCAAAAACCGTGGTGTCTTTGAGCACGCGAATCATCTTTTGAATGGCTCTGGATCTTGTTTCGTCCCACACAATCACTTTAGAGATCATCGGATCATAGTAAGGAGTGATTTCATCACCAGATTCAAAGCCGTACTCAAAACGTCGACGGGGCCCCTCAGGAAAGTGCACTCGTCCGAGCATCCCTGTGCTGGGAACTCCTCCAAGATAGGGATTCTCTGCATACAAACGACACTCGAGGCTGTGACCTCGAGGCTGAAACACATCTCGGTCAATAAAAACAGGATCGCCCTGGGCTGTGAGGATCTGGGCTTTCACGAGATCCACCCCCAAAACTTCTTCGGTGACCGGGTGCTCGACTTGCAAGCGGGTATTCACTTCCATCAAATAGAATTGCCCATCTTGAAGCAAGAACTCCACGGTTCCAGCTCCGCGATAGTTCGCCGCTTGGGCGATGGCCACCGCACACTCGCCCATTCGCTTGCGCAAATCCACTGTCAGGCTTGGCGAAAGCGCTTCCTCGATAATGTTCTGGTGTCTTCTTTGGACAGAACACTCGCGGTCAAACAAGTGAACGACTTTCCCTGAAGCATCTCCAAAAATTTGAAACTCAATGTGTTTGGCGCGGTCCAAATACTTCTCTAAGAAAACTTTGCTCGAACCAAAAGCCGAAAGTGCTTCCCTTTGAGCGGACTCAATAAGCTCACGGGCTTCGGAGAAGTTCTTGAGAATCTTCATCCCTCGGCCTCCGCCACCAGCCGCTGCTTTGACAATCACAGGATAATCAATGGCCTCAGCTTCTGAAATCAGCTTCTGGACAGACTGATCCTCACCTTCATAGCCAGGAATTAAGGGAAGCCCCAATTTCTTTGCGAGATGCTTACAGGAAACTTTATCTCCCAAAGACTCTGTGGCCTCTGGTGAAGGTCCAATAAAAACAAGACCTGCTTCAATCACTCTCCGGGCGAACTGGGAGTTCTCAGACAAAAAACCAAACCCAGGGTGAATCGCCTCAGCACCACCAGCCAGCGCCCCAGTCACATTGGCTTCGATATTCAAATAAGATTCAGCAGTCGGCGCAGGTCCAATGCATATTTTCTTATCCGCTAAGCGATAGGCCCGAGTGCCCACATCAGCTTCTGAATGCAACAGAACCGTTTCAATACCGAGCTCTTCACAGGCGCGGATAATTCGAACAGCAACTTCACCCCGATTGGCAATGGCAATTCTTTTGAATTTCATGATTTGACCTTCCACGAAGGTGACCGCTTTTCCAGGAAGCTCTTAAGACCCTCTTGTCCCTCAGAACTCACTCGCAGCTGAGCAATGAGGTCGGTGGTTTGATTTTTCACAGCGGCAGGATCATTCCAATATTGAGAGCTCTGCAAAAGCTTCTTTGTCGCAGCCATCGCCTGAGGACCTGCTTCTAGAAAACTTTGAGTCCACGCATTTGCTGACTCCTTGAGTCCTCCATGGACCACTTCGGTCACAAGCCCACAGCGGAGGGCTTCTTGTGCATTGAAGACTCTCCCAGACAGCATCCAAGGA
>JBKCXY010000096.1:0-2874 GCA_046315835.1 Pseudobdellovibrionaceae bacterium
GTTTCTGCTCGCAGCAAGTGGCCCTCAGAATCCCAAAATCCATTTTGTATCATTATGAGACGTCGCGAATTTTGAGAGATGATTTCAACTTTTCCCGCAGTGAAGAAGAAAGAGGATTTTTCGAAGCCAGTGGAACTTCGAGCGGTGGTCAGAGTCAGGCAAGATTTCATACTGGGAAGGCAGGTCTTCAGTTCGACATTCGTGAGTTCGGAGGCTCTTGCCTGCAGGGTGCAGGCAAGAGCGATAATTGCGATTGTGATTACTTTATGCATGGCTGAGCCTCGGGCATCTTTGCACCCTCAGGCATAAGACCTGAGAAAGTCATATCTTTGTACTGTGTCGCTTCTCCACATGCATTGATTTGTGTGGGGATGAAAACCTTAAGGTCGTTAAGCTGGCCACGCTGGAAGACCGTGTAGTCGATTTTCAGAGTTTCCATTGTTCCGTTGTTGTCGACGACTTGGTCCACGGGGCCGCTCAGTGCTGCTTCGACCAGTGAGAGAACCTTTTCAGTGTCCGAAGTACTTTCATCGACACAAAGCCCCTGATGGAAGAGCATCCCAGATCGTTTGATCCGTTTTTCTGGATTGCAGATTTGTCTTTGATTGGCCACGATCCAGCGTGCCGCTTGAACCGCATCAAGTCCCATTTCTTTGATCATAGCGTGCTGGGAATCAGTTCTCAGTTTCAAAAACTTTTGATCTTGGTGGATCAAGTTGAGTTTTTCTTGCGGAGTGATCATTTCACTGCGAATTTTTTCAATCAGCGCATCGCTACCGATCACATTGTAGTTCGAGAGAAATCCCAAATAGAGGGAGTAAACTGCTGCCATTTGTTGCAAGGCCATTTTGTCCGCAGAGTTGACTTGGACTGTGTAGAGGTTTTGCAAATCACAGTTCGAAGAGTACTGACCATCGCCGGTGGCCGTGACTTTACAGAATTCATCTCTGTTAAGAAGGTCTTCAATTTGAAAGAGATCGGGATTGAGATTTAAAGTCAGACTTTGTCCCCGAGTGGCCCTCAAATGGCGACGGAGGCTTTCCCATGAGTTTCGCATTTCGATCACGAGGTTTTGAACTTCACTGGGATTTGAAATGGCTGATTGAGTATTTTGGGTGAGAAATCTTTTTATTTCAGTTTCTGGCAGACTCTTAATGAATTGCTGGAGCGCTGCTGTTTTACCTTCTTTCGCAGCTAAAGGGGCAACTCGTGCGAGAATGCCTTCAAAAGTGGCGATGGGGCCCAGGGCGTTCTTATAGAAAAGAGCTCTTTGGTTTTCGGGGTCCTTCTCGAGTGCCAAGTTGAAGAGCTTAAGTGCGTAGGGAAATCCATGAGGTGTGACCAGCTGTTCAGCAGCCAAGGAAACTTCCTCTCCCGTTTGCAGACCTTTGACGGAAAGAGAGTTGTTACTTTCGGGGGAGCTGCAGGCAGCCATCAGTGCCCCAACGGTTCCGATGGTTAAGAGTTGAGTGATTTTCAGTTTCATAATGACCTCCTTAGGTCGGGTTTTGAGGTAATTTAGCTCAGGGCGCCATGCGCCGATAGATTTATTAAGTAAAAAGTTAATTAAATAATTAACAAAAAAGTAAAATAATCCGTAAGATATTGAAATGAATGATAAAAGAGAGGCCTCATATGATCTTCCAACAGCAGGATTATAAGGATTTTGTCCGAGAAAAAGTGCGTACTTTGCCCAAGGAAGGCCATGGTGAATTTCGGCGAATGGCTCAGCACCTGGGCGTTTCATCGACGTTGATCTCTCAAGTTTTTAAGGGTGATAAGCACCTCAGTTTGGAAATGGCTGCAGAGCTGTGTGACTACTTCCAGTTGTCAGACAATGAAGCGGACTATTTTCTTCTGCTCGTCGAGTTTGCCAAAGCGGGCAGTCATAAGCTCAAAGAAAAGCTCAAACGGAAAATTCAGCAAGAGCAAAAGAAAGCCGAGCAACTCACTCATCGAATTAAAAAAGACATGGAAATGTCAGAAGAGACCAAAGCAATTTATTACAGCTCATGGATTTATTCGGGGATTCGCAATCTCTCTGCGATTGAGAGTTTTCAAGATGTCGATCAAATCTCAAAACGCCTCAATCTGCCAAGAAACCAAGTTCAGAAAATCGTCGAGTTTCTTTTGGCCGAGCAATTATGTGTCCTTGAAAACGGGAAGCTCACTTATGGCCCTGCTTGGACACATATCGCCGCCAATTCGTTGCTGATTCCAAAACACCATCAAAATTGGCGTCTTCAAGGCTTTCAAAAAATGGTTCAAAGCGATGACGCTAATCTTTTTTACACAGCTCCCATGTCGATGTCTGTGGAAGTCGCCCAAAAAATCAGGCAAGAGCTCCCTGAGTTCATCGATAAGGTGGTCAAAATGGTACGCCCTTCACCTTCGGAAGTGGTGCGCTGTTTGAATATCGACTACTTTGAGTATTAAATCGGCTCAGCAGGGGCCAAGAAGATCCGAGATATTCTTGAATTCAGTTCCTTTTTTACTCCGGCATAGGACTTTCTTATGAAAGATTTCTCTACAGATGTGGGCGCCCAAGGATCTTTCGGGTCATCCTTGAGCTCATCGTTAAGAGTTTCGGACAAACCAGAAGTTGAAACATAACGTTCTGCTAGAAGTGAAGCTCGTTCATCATACTTCCCAAGGAGGTAGGCGCCGCAGGGGGATTAAGCATGCTTTAATCTCAGATCTGAATAAGCTCTGCCTTTATATTCGTCAAAAACTCAGCCGAAATCGAACTTAAATCTACAAGATCCTCCTTAAAGGGTAAATCTGAAGATGTGAAGTCTTCAAAGGCAATAGAAAGACTAGAATCAGTTAACTTAAGATATCTAGAACAATTTTTTTTTGAAATTCGTCGAGATA
>JBKCXY010000097.1:0-3776 GCA_046315835.1 Pseudobdellovibrionaceae bacterium
CATTTTCTTCATCACAGCCACAAAGTCTTTAGTCGCTTTGTCTCTGTCATCCGGGTAGTAAGAAGGAATACGAACCACACCAATGAGTTTTCCATCTTCATTTTTGTAAATGTAAGCATCAAACTCTGTGTCTTTGGCTGACTCCCAAATACGCTTTCCAAGATTCGGCAAGTAGCTCTTCCGCTCGCCCACTCCCCAATTGTTTCCTAAGTTTTTGAACTCAAGAGCTTTGGAAGAAATCATTTTCGGAGACTGAAACCAGCTCAAACTTTTCTTTTCAGCTTTATTTGAGAAAAGTCCTGGAATCATTTCTTTTTGATATTCCCACACCAATTGATGAGTCACTGGAGTTGCTTCTCCCGCTCTCAAAAATGACAAAAGCACGGGCCCCTGAGGGACCGGGGCATTGGCTCTCGCAGATCGGCGAGTGATGTACAGATCTGAAAGCGCGAGATCTGTCCCGGGCACGTTAGAGCCAATGTACTCGATGATTGATTTCTGAAGATCAGCCACAGAAACACCGTTCATGCTGAGGAACTCATCCCCCAATTGGAAAGGAAAAGCTGTCTCAGAAAGTTTCGTACGATCGATAAACACAAGCAGTGCTTTACCTTCCACCGTTTTTACTTGAAACGGCAAAGTCGCTCGCTCTGTGGACTGAAAGCTATAGCCCACGTGATAATCTTGAGTAGAGTTCAAAAGATCCGCCAAAGCGCCGCGATACTCTTTCACGCTTTGAGCGGATTGGACTTTCGCTTGAGCTTTCTTCAGCTCCGCAGACAAATCCCAGCCAAGATGAGTTTCTTTCCACTGTTTAGGTGCATAGTGATTTTGATAAATACTCGCGATGTATTTGAGTTCATCGCTCAATTTTGCTTTCAGTTCCGGCGATACTTGCGCCACTGCGGATTGGGCCATGCTCAACACCGCAAACAGAGAGATCAAAGACCTCATCATAGGGACCCCCTTTAGTTGGTTGCCCATGACTTAGTCCTCGAGCTTTCACAGGTCACGAATTCAAAGACTCATTGCGACGCGTTAGCCCTCAGCCAGCTGAGAATCCTCTGCCGATAGGCCCCTTTTTCCCGGTAGAATACGTCGGTGTGACTTCCACCGGCGATCTTGATGAATTCTTTGGGTTCGGTCATCAGTGAAAAGACCTTTTCGCCATTCTGAAATGGCACGACCCGGTCCTGATCCCCATGGATCACAAGCTTGGGAATCCCAGGAAGCCGTCCTTCGATCTCTGGGGCATAACTATCACTCATGATCAGCCAAGCGACGGGCTGCAAGAGCCAAAGAATCCAGGACTCGGAAGCTTTTTGACGAGCCACACTTCGATAAGAGCGAAACGTCGAATCCACAATGACGGACTTGATGGGAACTTTGCCCACAAGTCCTTCCAAGGTCTTCAAAAGAATATTTCCACCCAAACTTTGCCCCACAAAGATCAGCGGCCGTGAATCTACTTTCTCATGCACATAAGTCACAAAAGCTTTCGAAGAAAGATAATTGTCTTTGGGTGAAGGTTCGCCATCAGAAAGACCATAGCCCGGATAATCTAAAATGATGTAGTCATAGCCTTCCTCAATCACCCATACCAGATTCAGAAAATGAGTGGTGATGTTCTCAGCATTGCCATGAAAATGAATGATAGTTCCCTGCGAGGGTGACTTGCGTGCTTGAAAATGCCAAGCATGCAAAGATTTTCCAGGTGCCCATGCCACTTCAATATTTTTAGGCTCGAGGCCCATTTTTGAAGGATCATAAATTTGAACTTTCGGAACTCGTGGGTAATAAAACAAACTCGTACAGCCCGAAAGTGTCAGCGCCCCTAATACAAGAAATAAAGATCCAACGAGGCGAAATCTTCGAACCACCTGGTCCCCCCTGAAAATTGCACGGAACGATCATTTCCAAAATGAACCCGATGAGAGAGCTTCAATTCAGCATTGTTTTTAAACTCAGAATTTTGATCATATCGCAAGAAAGCCTCTAACAAACTGACGTTCGAAGGGCTCCATCGCCACCGAGAAATCAATTGCGGACCTAGAGCTGCAGAGTCTCTTTTGTCTGCTGAACCCAGTTTTTCATAAGCATGTTCGAGCCAAACTTTCAGTCCCACAAAATGAGTTTCTTGCATTTGCGGTAAAAACTGAAACGAGTATCCAATCCCACCGTTCACTGAGAAGGCTTCACACCCCAAGCAGTCTTGATGTCGCACTTCACGAGATCCTACTTGAAGCATCCAAGAGGGAGTCTTCGAAAAGAGTCCCAACTCTGACAAAGACACCACTTCAAACAAAGTGAATTTCTTCAGCTGCCAGCGATCATCCTCATCCACGCCAGCTTGCAGATCAAAAAAATGAATCTGTGCGTACTCAGGATATCCCCGAATGGGATCCAGTAAATCATGCAGGGCAAATCGATATGAAAGCGTGAGCTCAGTGACGTCGTCTGAATCTGAACTCATTTGTGAAAGCCCAAACCCCCAGCGCCGCGACCCATGGCTTTGATGAGGTTTTTCATACTCGGGCTCTGGGACATTGAGCGGAGGGGTGACCGTTGCAATTTGACTGCGCGCCTGAAGCACTTGAGCTTTAAATTTCCAAGCAGGCGAGCTCTCTTTCTGAACTTCGATCGGTGATTTGAAATCAATAAAATCGATCAAACTGTCGAGAACTTTTCTTCGAGTTTCGGTGTCGCTCACGGAATCAAGCGGTGATAGATTTCTCGCTTCCCCTAAATCTCGCACAAGTTCTTGGTCTCTTTCATTCAATGCAGAGACTCGAGCATAAAACTCGCTTCGAATGGAAGGACGAAATTTATAACCCCTCACAAGGCCAGGGGACTCATAGACAGTTTTGAGAGTATCCACAGGGATCACATACTTTTTCTGGAGATCCACCAATTTCAAATTTGAATCTGCAATCTCTAAAAGCGAAAGCATAAAGTAACTGCAGTTTTCAGTCAGGTACCAATAATCAGCATACTGGGGACCCAGTTCCCAAACATGAAGAATCATGCGATCCACACCAGACTGAGGGACGTTTAATTCATACTCCCACAGATCCCGAGATTCAGCGTTGTTGTACTCACGCACTTTATAGAAGTAAGGAACTGTGGTGAAAGTTCCTGGGAAGCCACCAAACAGGCCTCTCAATGCGTACATGACCGCATTGGCATTTCCAGGATTGGCAGCAAAGTTGACTCCGTAATCGAGCAGCTCAAAGCGCTGCCCGTCGGTGGCTGCTTTCTTATTGATCCGAAGAAAAGTATGCCCAAAAGTTGAGGAAGGATTATTCAGAAAGTAGCTTGAAAACACCAGAGAAAGAGATTCCCCTCGCAGAGTCTGAAACCAGTTTTCAAGCCTTGGGCATTGGGCTTGAGGAAGCTTCACACTCAGTTGACTTTGCAGCCAATGATATCTCGCTGGGAATCGACAGCCCAAGCGATTTTCCTCCAGGATTTGAGCGACTTGAGAGATCTCTTGATGTTCCCGAATGAGCTCCCGAGCAAAAGCATTGAGCTCTACTTCCGGAGACCAATCCTCTCTTGGCGCGACAAAGAAACTGCGGGAATCGATTTCGCTTTGCAAACCGCCCTTCTCCCGCGCATGCAGTAGAAGTTTCCAAAGCTCGGCTTCGCCCAGCTTTTTTGCTTCGATTTCTTGAACAATTTTTTCAGGTGAAAAATCAGAAGTTTGCGCCTGAGATGAAAAGGCAAAAACGCAGGCACTGACAAAAACAACAAAAGGGCCCCCCTGGGAGCCCTTT
>JBKCXY010000098.1:0-5259 GCA_046315835.1 Pseudobdellovibrionaceae bacterium
GAAAAAATCAGAGTACTCGTATCTCAACCAGCGAAAACCATCACGAGTGTTGGCCAGCCGAATGTTTTGAGAGTTCCACTGAGTCTCGGACAATCCAGTTGCTACCGAAGTTCCATTTTTCAATGTTTGAACGAGAGTCAAGCCACCTTCAGACTGAGTGATTTCAATTTGATCAAGATCCAGCGCCATTTCGGCTTGAAGGTCACACTTTAACAATGTCGTTTCAGCCAAGGCCCAAGAAGACAGCAAAAGAGCAGCCGTGAATACGAATGATTTCATAAAATCCTCCCGATGCGAAACTTCTAGAGCATTTAGTGGATCAATGCATCCAAAAACTCACGTAAACAATCGGGAGGGCCATCAAAAGCGATCTGTGAGTTATCAAAGTAAAGGACACGCTCACTGAACTGTACCGCGTCTTTGATGTCATGGGTCACAAAGATCACTGTGAGCTGCTTTTCCTGTCGCCAAGTTTTGAGAAATTGCAGAATTTTTTGCCGAAGGCGAGTGTCCAGGGCCGAGAAGGGCTCGTCCCAGAGCTGAAGTTGAGCCGGGCTCATCAGGCATCTGGCGAGAGCGACACGTTGCTGTTGTCCACCTGAAAGTTCTTGAGGTGATCTGTCTTTAAAGCTTTCAAGTTCAAGCTGCTGATAGATTCTTTCGAGGTCCTTCAATTGGCTTTCGGTCAAATTTTCCCGTTCTCCCTTTTGAGAAAGAAGAATATTTTCTTCAACACTAAGGTGGGGAAAGAGTCCGTAATCCTGAAAGAGAAAAGAATTTGTCTTGGGATCATGCAAAGAGTTGCTCGAAGTCATTGCGAGACTTCCGCTTTGAGGCTTCAGAAAGCCCGCCAGCAGCTTCAGTAAAGATGATTTTCCTGATCCTGAAGGGCCCAGCAGGGCCACGCATTGTTGGGGTTTCAAAGTCAGGCTGAAATCTTCAATCAGCTTCTGATCCTGGTCATAGGAAAATTTGAGATCACGTATTTGTATCATAAGAATTCCTTTGAAGGGAAAGCAGCAAAAATAAAATTCCGATCAATCCAAAACCTAAGAGTAATAAAGAAGGAAGTGCTGCGAGATTCCAGAATCCTTCCGAAATAAAATCATAAGACCGCGTCATCAGATTGTGATAACCCGCTGGTCGCAGCATCAGCATCAAGGGAAGCTCTTTCGAGATATCCACCAACAGTAGGCCCACAATCGGTAAATAGAAACTTCTCGCCCAGCCAAGGAGAATCCAAAGTCGAGTCATAAAGGAAAGCGGGCTTGCCTCTTGAACAAGGAGTTTCTGATTCTCGGTGAGTGATCGAAAGTGGTTGTCCAAATAGCGGGATGCTAGAAAATTAAACTTCACCCAATAAAACCAAACAAGGCCCACGACAAAGACAAGGGATTCTTTCCATTCCCACTCATTTCGGAGCGTCGTCAGCAGAGGCAAGGCAGACACGGCTAGCAAGGTCCCCGGGAGAGCATAACCCCACTTCAGAGTTTGCAAAGGAACCTCCAGCTGATCCTTGGGGCTTAGGTGGGAAACAATCTGTTGCAAGAGCGATAAGCCTGCGACAAGAAGAGAAAAAACAAGAGTCCAGCCGAGAGTATTGAGCGCGGGTTGTAAGAACGAACTCCATCGGCTCCAGTCCGCAAGCCGAAGAAGTTCACTGAGAGGCAGCAGGAATCCCAAGCTGAAGATCAAGAGCGAGAGAAGACTTCCTGCCCATGTCCATCCGATATGAAGTCTACGTCTTTCCATCAAAGGGAACTGAGACTTCTCGGATTTGAGAGGAAAAATTTTTTCTGCTGAAAAAATTGAAAAAGCGATTAGCATTAAGCCAAAGGCAAAAAGCTTTGCGGCTTCTAAGGAAAAGAGTGAGAACCAGGTCCTCACCAGAGTCGTCGACAGAGTGCTGAGATTCCACGTGGATGAGGCCCCAAAATCACTGAGAGCTTCAAAGAGAACAGCGAGAGTTCCTGCCGCCAAATAAGGAAGGCTTGCTGGTAAAACAAATTTTCTAATCAAGTATCGATTGTTCAATCGAAAGTGAGAAGCTGCAAAATCCCAGCTTTTCTCTTTGGCCTTCAAAGCAAGAAAGCTGCTGATAACAACATAGGGAAAGAGATTGAGAAAAAGAGTGAGAGTCGTTCCAACCAGTGGCGAAAGCTCGGGCCAGTTCAGGCCCATCTCACGCAGAAGGCTAGGCAAGGGGCCGGTGAAGCTCAAACTTGATCTCAGGAGAAAAGCGAGATTAAGACTTGGCCATGCTAAAGGTAGGAGAGAAACAAACAGAGCGACGAGTCGCCATTTTGAATTGAGATTCTTCAGAAAGAGCAAAAAGAGAAAACCGGCAACGAAGCAAAGTGTCGTCAAGAGAGTGAGGAGAACCAGTGTTTCTTTGAGAGCTTCCGGAAAAGTGATCTGAAGAACATGGTTTCGAACATCTTCGGGAATCGACTTCTCAAAAAGGAAAAGGCTCCCCAAGGGGAGCCAAAAAAGAAGAATCAAAAGAAGCTTTGTGCCTCGAAGAAGCATCTAGCGATAGCCTACCTTGTCCATGAGTTGAACAGCTTTGCTTTGAAGTTCCCCAGCTTTGATGAGGGCCGTACCATCCCCTTTGAAAGAACCCCAAGGCTCTATGATTTTTGAAACAGGGATCTTTGCTCGAAGAGGGAATTCAAGGTTATTCTCGGCTAAAACAGTTTGGCCACGGTCACTTGAAAGCCATTCCAAAAACTGCACTGCTGATTGAGTCTTTGAGGAGGCTTTGATGATTCCAGCACCAAAGATATTGACGTGAACACCGGTCGTTTTCTGATTTGCCCAAAAGACCCCTGCGGGCTGAGGTCCTTTAGCTTTTATGATGCGGGCTAAATAGTAATGGTTAGCAATACCCACATCGCACTGCCCAGCGATGATCGCTTCGATCATTTTTGTATCATCGGCAAAGGGTTCCGCCGCAAGATTACTGACCCAGCCTTGGACTGTGGCTGAAACTTGCGCTTCCGTTTGCTGAGTGAGCATCACCGCCAACAAAGACTGGTTGTAAACATTTTTTGAAGTTCTCAAGCAAAGGCGCTTGCTCCATTTTTTTTCAGCCAAGGCTTCATAAGTTGAAAGCTCTTCTGGCTTCACTTTGTTTGAATTGTAGATAATCGTTCGAGCCCTTTGGGTGAATCCGAACCAATGGTTTTTAGGATCACGAAACTGCGCAGGGATATTTTTCTCAAGAGTCGCTGACTTGATGGGCTGAAGCAGGCCTTGAGTTTCTGCAAACCACAAATTACCCGCATCTACCGTCAAAAGAAGATCTGCTTTTGTCTTGGATCCTTCTGACTTGAGGCGCTCGATGAGGACCGGGCCCTTATCTGAAATGAATTCAATTTTGATTCCCGTTTCTTTGGTGAAGGTATCAAAGATCGGTTTCACGAACTCTTCTTTTTGAGATGTGTAGATCAGCAGATTCTCAATGGGTGTTTGGGCCTGAGAACCAAGGGTCGTGAGTGTCAGGACTAAAGTAGTTAAGGTCTTTTTCATTACAAACTATCCTCCAGATGATGAAGATCGAAGTAGGTCACTTTTCAGACAAAAGCCAGCAATGAATGAAATTGAAAATAAGATGAAAATGCCGGTCTTCAGGCGGGTTTTTAAACAACAGTTTTGGAAGATCAAAGGCTTCGCATAAACTAGATCTATGCGTAAAGTGGGTCAAAGCAAGCAGGATGAAGTTCAAAGGCTGAAAGAGTTCTATCTTCAGCGGGAACAAGAGCTACGGCAGCAAAATTCCGAACAACTGAGTAACATGAAATCAGCTCACTCCAAAGAACTCACTCAGATCAGAGAATCCGCGGAAGCTGAAACTGATAAACTGCGAGAACACCATAAAAATCGTCTCACTGTGAATGAGGAAAAGCACATTAAAGAGATCGAGTCTCTGAAAGCTTTCTACAAAAAGAAACTTGAGACTCAATCTTAAGGAATGGGCGGAAGAACTCTTTCAAAAAGTATCCGCTCTATTTGGGATCGGTAGCTCGATAAGTTATTTCGGAGATCCTCAGGCGAATACTCCACGAGAACATCAGGTTTTCTTGGCCGATTTTCCATCAGGTGTTGAACTTGGAAAGGAACCATCTGGCCTTGGCGGTCGTCAACTTTTTCCGATTGAGTCTCATCCACAAAAAATGTTTGAAAAGCATAATTGGGAATTCGCATGGAAAAAAGGTTAAAGCTATCTCTCCACAGAGTTTCGCCCTTAGCGAATGAAGAGAAACCGAAGCCAGTTCCATGGGTTGGTGAGCCGACAAGAAGGCTGCGATTTTGAAGCTGCAATCGATTCACCATCATTTCACAAGCCGAGAAACATTTCTCGCTGATCAAGGTGAGAATCGGTTTGTTGAAGATTCCTCGTTCGGCGTCGACTTTCTGCAAGGTAATCCACGGCGTGAGGGTATCTTTGTCTTGGGTACTTAGGGCTTCAAGTAAAAATTTTTGGCGGACGTTATGAAGTGTGAGTCCATCAAGAGAACTTTGGAAGACGCTCAAATTTCCACTAGTGAGTCTCATGGCTGAGGATCGCCCAGGACTTGGTGAATCAGTGGGTTCCAGCATGAGGCCAACATCTTCGGCCAAAAGGCCGTTGCCGCCCCTGTTGTTACGAAGATCCAAAACCAAAGATTCGGTGGTCGCCTGGCATTGGGCGAGAAATTCAGCCACAACAGTGTCCATAGAAACAATGGCAGAATCTGTTTTTCGAAGGATCGCCGCGGGCACTCCTTGATTCCAATCGATATCGAAAGATCTGATTTGCAAGTAGCACAGCTTGTGGCCGGAGAGTTCAAATTCACCCGTGGTCAGCACAGGTTCTTCATCCAAGCTGTCATAGTCCTTACGCTGAGTCAGAGGGAAGACGGGTTGATCAAGGTTCAGTCCCTGTCGGGAAGGTAACTGAGAGACTCCGGTGGACTCGAGGGTGGGAAATCCAAGACGATCGAGAGCCAGCGGTGACTCGAGAAAATCCCCACCTTTGGCGACATAAAAAAGCCAAGGCAATTCTACGGTCATGGGAGTCTGTCCCGAGACTTCGAGCTTCAGTGAAACTATCTGATTCTTTGGATAGGCGAAAGTTCGTAAGAAAAAATCTTCTGAAGCTTCGGTGAGATTGGCTTTTTCAGAAGAGGAACTGATTCTTGTTCCAAAATCTTTGATTGCAGAGAGAGCCGGTAGTCCGTCGATCTCAAGAACTTGCGTACCTGTTTTGATCTGTGC
>JBKCXY010000099.1:0-6544 GCA_046315835.1 Pseudobdellovibrionaceae bacterium
ACCTTAAAGTACATTTCTTTTGTACTTATATGGTTTGTTGGATGAAAATATAGAAAGTTGAATCATAAAAAGCTTTCTAAAAGGAAAATACCAAATTTATTTGCACAACCTAGAATACGAATAAAATGATGAAGGACAAAAGGGTCGTCTGACCACAGTGTATCAAGTGGTTGTAAGAACTGATTCTGGCGAAGTGGTTGCCTCGCAGCAGTTCGCGGGGAATGGCTTGGTCGCTCAGAAATTAGAGCTGTCACAAAGGCTCTCACTCCGTCGAGGACATACTTTGGAACTGAGGGTCTCTCGCTCGGGTTCGGGACTTTTAAGCCCGATTTCTTTCGTAAAGACTTTTTACCGCCCAGGATAGGGATCTGAAATCATAAACCGAGGGTCACAGTGAGTCTTACTAGGCCCTCAGGTTGTCCACAGATAAAGATGCGTTGATCAATGATTTTTCCATAGAAAACCAAAGAAGCCGTGGGCTGACTGCAATTGGCATTGGTGTCGAGCTTCGCAAGTCCACCCTCAAGTTGAAGAACTTTTGCTGATGGATCATTGCAGGTCAGAGAAACTTCATTTTCAGAGAGTGAGTTGCCGGGCATCTTAGAGGTTAGTTTACAAAACGCAGGAATGATCACAGAAACATGGATACTTGCATGGGCTGTACTTGAGTTCAGGGTGACCATGGCCCCGGAGCTCGAGGACAGGAGTTGAAGACTCAAGATAATGACTAAGGATACGAATCGCATCTCGCAAAAGTACCAGAATCTTGACCTTTCAATCAGATGTTAAAATCTGGACATGTAAAGTGTACATTCACGTTGTATTCAGGGGTCTTTAGACCCCTCAGTGGAATCCCTATTCTCTTTGGCGCCTTCTCGTGCCAGAATTCCAACTGAGGAAATCAATTCATGTTGGAAGTCTCAGGTGTTTGGGCGTTTGTTATCGGGCTGAGTTTGTTTCTTTACGGGATGAAGCAGCTGGAAGTGTCTCTTCAAGAGGTTTCGGGGCCTACCTTTCGCCGATTTCTAAGAACATCAACAAATCATCGACTGGTGGGAGTCCTTAACGGAGCTCTCGCCACGGCTGTGCTACAAAGCAGCTCACTTGTGCTCATGATTACTATTGCTTTTGCGGGCGCAGGGATTCTGCAGCTTTCCAATGCCCTGGGAATCGTTCTCGGAGCCAATCTTGGAACGACCATGACAGGATGGCTCGTGAGCCTGATCGGTTTCAAACTCGATTTAGATCACTGGAGTTATCCCCTGACAGCTTTTGGCCTCCTTGGTTTTACAATGACGTCACGGCCTGGTCGTCGCAAAGAGTTCTTCAGACTTGTTCTTGGGGGCGGTTTTTTCCTTTGGGGTCTCGCTCTGATGAAAACAAGCCTCGAGGCCGAAGCTATTTCAGAGTCTCTGAAATCTGTGGCGGCGTTCGGTCCGGGTGCTGTGTTTCTTGTGGGCTTTTTGGTCACGGCACTTTTGCATTCAAGCTCCGCAATGATGACGATCGTTCTGGCTGCGGTTCATTCAGAGCTATTGCCGATTGAGCTCGCGCTCTTTGTGGTGATTGGGGCTGAATTGGGAACTACAATGACAGCTCTTGTTGCCGGATTTCAAGGCGGTGCCGTTAAAAAGAGAGTCGGGTTAGCGCACTTCATTTATAATTTGGCGACTTCGCTTGTGGCTCTTTTGCTGGTTTATCCTGCACTTTCATTTTTGAGTTCTAATGAATTTTCGATTCAGCCAATTTTTCAAGTCACTCTATTTCACACCAGCATCAATGCCTTAGGGATCCTTCTCTTTTTCCCGCTTCTTGGGCAATTCGAAAGGTTTTTGGGGCGCCTTTTTCTCAACGATCAAGAAGGTCATGCAAAGTACATTCGTTTTGTCCCGCTTGAAGTCACTGATGCAGCCCTTGGTGCTGCTTTGAATGAATCCAAGGCTTATCTCGCAAAGGTCAGGAGCTATCAGCAGACACTGGCAGATGGTGGATTTGCCAAGAGCAATGAAATGTATATGAATTTAAAGTTGTATCAGGAAGAAATTATCGAATACTTGATCAATCTCAGAACTCAATCACTTTCAAAATCAGAAATTACCAGAGTTGGATCACTTTTGGAAATCATGAGCTTGCTCGGAGAAGCAACGAAAGCGATCAAAGATATTAGTCATAATGTGAAGGAATTTTCCCAGGATGGCTCAGAGATTATGACTGAGGTCTATCAAACCATTTGGAGAAATTATGAGCCTTTTTTTCTAGATACAGGGAAAGAGAATCTTGCTCAGCTTTCGGAAATTGCATTTGCGAAAGCAAAAAATGACGAGTTCATTTTTCAAGCTGCACGATCTCATCAGTTTATTGAAGGCCAAACGGTCAGTTTGTTGAATTTGAATAGAGAGCTTCATCTTTCTCTGAAATCATCACAAGAAGCTGTTATCAAAATGAGTAGGGAGGCATAGTTTGGTAGATCTCAATCAGGGGCATAGATATAAACTTGTTGGAGGGAAAAGATCCATCGAAGTCAGAGTCAGAACAGTTCAGCAGCTTTTTGACATTCGAGACCCTGCTCCGTTTAGGGACCGAGATCTGGATGATGATTTTGTGGAATATCTCGAAGCTTCAGGTCAGGAAATCGGCGGGTCTGATTTCAAGGTCATGATTCATATTGAGGAGCCACTGGCACCTCACTTAGAGAGTGAAATTCTCGTCGACTCGATAAGGCGGTTTTTCAACTATAAAGCAGATCTAAAGAGAGCTGAACTCAAGTCCTTTTTAAAACGCGCGCAACTTTTCTTGTTATTGGGTCTTTTAGTCCTCACGGCGCTTTTGTCAGCCGCACAAAGTATTCCCAGTGGTTCCGAAGGAGCCATGGGAATTCTGAGGGAGGGCCTGGTGATTTTTGGTTGGGTCTCAGTTTGGAAGCCCATTGAGCTCATGCTTTTTGATTGGTACCCGATCTATGAAAAATCCAAACTCTATCGTCAGTTTTCAAGTACAGAGGTTGAAATTGTTTATGGAGCAAGGAGCAACCCGTAGTGTCTGTCATTATTTTAGAGTCAGATATTTCTCAGCAATGGCCTAGTCTCCGTGAGACCAATCGGCTGGGCACCTCTCCACGGAAAGTATCGAGGGCAGTTTGATGGACCTCAAGATTATGCAAAGAGACTGAAACAAAGATCTAGCCAAATGAAACAAATACAACTTCGAAATCAGAAGCGAACGACTCAAAGGCAAATTCTAGAATTAATGCTAACCTATTCTCGCTGAGCGCTCGTGGTGACAAATTGTCACTGCCAAAAATGGTCTCCATTTTGCTCAGTGATCCTGCGGGCGAAACACTCACAAAAGGAGACGACCCCATGAAATCAACCTCGTCATTATTCGCAGCCGTTCTGATCACAGGAATTTCCATAAACTCCTACGGGCAGACCATCGTTGAAAGTAAGCGATGGAAGCTTGCTGAAGTGAGTACAGATCAGGGCATCTATTGTATCGCTTCGACCAAAGATGATGTTCTGTTTCGAGCAGAGACTTTTCACTTAGAGCTCATCAAACTGAAGAATCAACCGAACAAGCCCGTGGAAGTTCTCTTTAAGATCGAAAAAAACAAGAGGGGCTCAAAAGGGGCAGTGGCCGAACTTCCAGGTGGAAAAATGGTGTTCTCGGCCCTCAGTACAGATAATCAAGAGTACTTTTGGGGTTTGCCTCGGGGCATTTCTGCTTTGATTGAAAAACTGAAGTCTTCCGATGACACCATTGAAATGAAGGCTATCGGTGGCAGCAGAGAAATGCAATTCACTTTCGACGGAAGCGGCTTCTCGACCATTCTTTCTGAAATGGAAAAGCGATGTAATGCGGGACAAACTTTGGTGTCCCAAGAATTTGAATCTCGCTTTTCCAACGCCATTTCTGCCCAAGTTGATCCCTTGCGAATTGGAAAAAGCTTAACCAGCCAGCTGAGAGGTATCTACTACTCAGCTTTCTCGGATTTCATGGCGATGAAAGAGACTCAGCAGGGCCTAGCCAGAGTTTTGGCAAAGTACCAGGGACACATCAATGAGCTCAATTCTGTGAAGGCCAATCTCGAGAACTTGAATTCAGTCGAGATTCCAACAGCTCAAAGAACCTTGGACTCTGCTCTTCAGCAGCAACGAATGGCCGAGTCAGAAATTGCAAGACTTGATCAGCTCATTCCGCAGCTCCAGCAAAAGGTGAATGCTTCTCAAGCTGCTTTTGATCAAGCTCGTGCTATTCTTGCCCCTTTAGAGCCGGAGAATAATCGGCTTGTTTCAATTTTGAGAGACGCACAGAATCTTCTGTCCTCTTCTGAAGGTCGCTTATCAGAAATAGAAAGCCGATTGAATCAAATCGCTCGAGAGCTGAGCTCTCTTCGACAGGAGCTGGATTCTTTAGAGCGTCAGCAACCATTCCGTCGTTCAGAATTGAACCAAGCGCGGAGTGAATTGAGAAATGCAGAAAGACGCCGTTCTGCTTACAACATTAATTTTGAGAGAGAATCTCGTCTAAGAAATAATGGTGAGTATCAAAACCTCAGAAACGAAAGAGTCCAGATTGAAGCTGTGGCCTCTCAGATCGCACAGGAGCTCCGACAAGTTAGCGGCGAGCGTGAGCGAATTGCTGGCATGCTTGAGCAATGTCGTGCGAATAACCAGGGCGTGGTCGCTCCTGAGGAGCCTCTCAAGCCAGAGCCAGCCACAGACTGTACAGCTCTTGAACAGAGCTTGGCAGAAGCTGATCGTCAAATTCAAGATAAAGAAAATGGCCTCAGAGAAGTTGAAAGACGAAGCCAACAAGTGAATGCACGATTGAATGAAATTGAACGAATCGTGGATAACAATGTTCGTCGTGAATATGAAATTTTGACTCGACGAGAAGACGAAGCTCGGGACCGCATGGAGAACATCGAAGATATCGTTAGGCGTGAAGAAGCTCGAATCTCTGACCTGAGAATTTCCTTGATTCCTCGACTCGAGAGAGAAGAGTTTCAACTCAGTAGTGAGCGACCACGAGTGATTGATTCGATCAATCAAGCTCGCGCCAGCAAAGCTCGGGCAGAAGCAGAGCTCGCGAGCTTCAGAAACCGAAATGATTGGGATCGGAAGGCTGCTGCGGTCGATTCCACGGGAAGACAATTGCGTGATGATCAAGCACGTCTGAGTGGAGCGCAAGGTGAGCGCCGTAACAATGTTTCTCGCCTTGAAGAGGGCAAACGCACTGAAACAACCATGAGAGCTCGCCTTCAAGAATTGAATGGCCGGGTCGCAACGCTGCGATCGCGGGAAGCAGAACTCAATCAGTTGCTTGCCGGATTACCTGCAGAACGAGCGCCATTCGATCTTAAGATTGCAGAGCTATCCGCAAAAATTGACCAACAGAGAGATCAGTTTTTAAATCTGACTCGACAATACACTTAGTATCAGGAGACTGATTTTCATCAAGGCCACCGAAAGGTGGCCTTTTTTTTGAGAATTAGAAATTAGAAACTTGTTCGACAAGCTCAGGGAAATCGATAAATGGATTACGAACCTTTTGGATTTTGAAGATTTCTTCGTTTCTCAGATACTCAGCCTCATCGACCGGATCTTCTTGATTCCATTTTCTGAGAAAAGCCTCTTCGCTGTCGGAGATTCTCATTTCGTATCTAGTAGCAAAATAAAATATAGCTCGAGCGACATTGCCCTTATGATGGTGTGGCGGCTCAAAAACAATTTCGCCAGACTCTGATCTGCCCAGCTTTGAAAGATTACACTTAAGTCTCTCCACATCATTCAAGACTTCACCAAATCTTAGACTGGATCTCAGAGAGTTCATCTGTGAGTCGGTCGGAAACAAATGGTGAAGGTCGCACTTTTGGACATCTTTGGGGTACCTATTTGTGAAACGACTTTGTGGCCAAGTGTGCTCAGCATTGATGAGATTGGCTGATGGAACTTGTCCAGGTCCAATCTCAGCTTGTTTACTTGTGATGCGAAAGTCACAGTAAACTTCTGTGACCGCATAGTCTCCACCATTTTCTTGCAGATGTAGATTTCCAAAAAGTTCTTTGCGCGCTTGCCCGTAGCCAACAGGTGAGTGTTGGTAGCAAGAATTCTGTGCTGTGCAATTATGAACAATCTTATCGTAACCTTTCGGTGAAGAAACATGTCCACCTCTAAGTATTTCATTCAAAGCGACTCTGAGAGTGTCATCTTTGAGATTATCTTTGGATCTGTAGAAATCTTCGCCGTAGTACATCGGCAGTGTTGTTGGTGGTTTCCCTGCTTGAGCGGCTAATCCTAAAAAAAGAATGCTCAACAGAATAGTGACGAAACTTCGAAGCATGTTACCCCCTGTCATTGAAACTCTTCAATGGTTGTTCTCATTTGTTAGCAGGTCTTTACCTAAATTTTGCGTTATGGTTCTGTCATGATATTTCGCACTAGACGCGAGGCAAAAAACTTTATTAGCCCTTCGACTTTGCCGTGAGTTCAGCCCACCGATCGTACTTTTTCTCGATCACTTGCTGCAGCTTTTGAATTTTTGA
>JBKCXY010000100.1:0-15151 GCA_046315835.1 Pseudobdellovibrionaceae bacterium
TGTAGATTCTTATTCTTTGGCAAGAACGGACGAATCTTAGCAAAAGCTGTATAACCACCCTCAAGCAAAGGACGAAGAGCACTATTTTCTGCGAAGGGCACTAAAAAATGATACTGCGGAAGGACTTTCCAAATCTGAACAAAGGCATCCACTCGTGTGTGAAATTTTCCATCAGCCGTTTGAGTGTGCATCTCTTGGCGTACTTTTTTTCGATCAAGGCCATAGCTTTCAGCCTCGAATTTAGGATGTGAGATGTCGACAAAATCAATTTTGTTCTCGCGGTCTTTTTTCATGTACTGCTGGATTTCGAAAGCACAGATGCGGCATTCGCCATCATAGAAAACTTTGAGCTGTTTTGCCGAAGAGGCTTGTGCATTTTTTTGGTTTAACGTTTGAGCTTGTTCCATGTTTTATAGTTTACACTTTATTAAACTATAAATCCACCCCTTTTCCCATTTTGATCCACGCCTCCTGGGTAACTCCACCCCTCCTGGGTAACTCCACCCCTCCTGGGTATCGGTCACCGCGAAGCCCCTGCTCGAATTGAATGCATTTAAAGGCAATTTTACGAGGAGGTATCGGTCACCACTTCTTGATGTGACCGATACCTCCCCTTTTCAACGCAGTCAGAAGAAATTGGTGAGCCTTCGGGGCGAGCAAAAGCCCCTCGGTGACCGATACCCCAGCTTCCAGATCCCACCCCCCCCAGATCCCACGATCAACATGGGGTTTGCTCTAGCCATTCGGTATAGAGGACACTATTTTTCGCCAAACTCTGGGACTGCTTTTATTTGCAATCTGCCCATGACTCGGGTGCGTGTTTGGGAACTACCGCCCACAACTAGTAATCGCATGCACTAACAAAATCTTTTTTTGCGCACTTTATCTGATTCCCAGTGAGCTCTGTGCGGTCAGCCCACTGACCATTAGCATTGCAGCGCTCACGAACACAAAGCCCCCGCTGATCGATCTTTCTCCAAACACATTCATTCAGCTTTGCAAAAGGCTTCTCACAAATTTGATCTGCTTGTTTTCGCAGGCTCTTTGGCGGCAAAGTCGGTCGAGGCTTCGCTTTTAAACTCTGAGCCTGCAAACTTTGAATGCTCTTCTGAACAAGAACTTCCATCGGCAGAAGCTCACCCTTTGCGACTCTTTTACCTCGTAACAGTTCATCAAACTGTGGAACACCATTCTCCGTGACTCCCCGAAACACACCTTTTTGGCCCGCTTGAAGCAAATGACTTTGTTCAGCCTCGAGTCCTCTGAACATCTGGCGCCCTTCAAGAACTGTCATTTCTAGCTTGGCTGAACCCGCGTCGTAGTCCACCAGGTACTCACCGGCGGAGAGGGGTTCCGAATAGATCGGCGCTTGCAGTTGAAATCCACAATCTTGACCGCAACGAAATTGAACACGCCCCTGCAAAATTTCGACTCTTTCAATCTGACCATTCTCCCACTGAATGACTGGGATCTTCAGATGACTGAGCCCATATATCTTCATCGATTGATCCGGTGACAGCTCAATGCGGACGGTCGAGTCCGCACTGGTTTTGATTTCTCCCTGAATGGTGAGAATCATTTTGTTCTTCAGCGGCACTTCACGCCCACCCGGGCTCACCCAAAAATTTTTTCCTTTGACTTCAGAAACCACAGGATACTTCGCAAGCTGTGCGGAAGAAACCCCTGGAACCAACAGAAAGACGCAGATCCAAAAATTCATGTGTTCTTTTTCTCCCACACTTTACTCCAACGGAGAAAGACTGAATGAGCGGCCCCAACTGCGATAATAAATCCAGGAAGACCATCCAGGAATCCTAACTTGAAGACGTAACACTCAAAGAACTTCACCCACGGCTTCACGAGAAGCCTGAGCAGAACAAAACTTCTGCCTCTTGCCATCTCCTTCTCGGCTTGAAGTGTTGAGTATTTATCGTTTGTCATCACCTGATGAGAAAGATCCCTAAAAACATAATGTAGAATGGGACTCTGAAAGGTTTTTACCTTTTGAAAATTCAATTTTTCATGAATGTTGTCTGTGGACCACTTCACTGTGTCACGGTGATAGAGCCTCACTTGACGGTCGGGATACCAACCTCCATGCAGAATCCACCGACCCAAATGAAAAGATTTTCTTGGAAAACTGTAGCTCACACTTTGATCCAAACTTGGGAACTTGTCGAGAAGTTCCTTTTTCAACTCAGGCGAGATCCTCTCATCAGCATCCAGATTCAAAACCCAGGGATAAGTGCATAGATCTGTGGCCTTTTGTTTCTGAAGACCAAAGCCCAGGAAAGGCTGCTTTTCAAAACGAATGCTCTGTTTTGACTTTTTTTGAAAGTCCTCGACCGCCTGCTGAGTTCCATCTGTACTCAGACTGTCGAGAATCACAATTTCTGCCGCAAAATCCAAAGACTCCAAAAGACGCGGCAAATTTCGCTCTTCGTTGAAAGTGATGATGGCAACACTGAGGGGAAGATTCATCTCTCCTCATTCTGCATCATCTACGAACCATGTCAAATCCTTGTCAAAGAGCCCTGATCCCCCTACAATTTCAAGCTCGACAATCTTACGAAAGGGGACTTATGCGTCATCTCTTCCAAATTGGACTTTTCCTCAGCCTGTTCCTATCAGCACCTGCTCACGCTTATCTTGTGATCGGAGAAAGCGCAGAGATTCTTCCCATCTCGACTTATCGAATTGGCGCAGCTCCTCAGTTTTATCTTTCTGATGGTGGCGGCTTGAATGTTTTAGGTTACATGGACGCAGCCCTGACGGACTCCACCTCAATGAGAGTGCAAGCGGGCGGAGGGGAAATTGATTTTTTTGCGGGAGCTTCGTTCAAATGGGTTCCAATTCCTGATTTTGAAAACCAGCCCGCCATCGGCGTTAAAATCGGAGCTAACTTTGGACGAGAGGCCGATGAGAACCTGACGTCTTTTCAGCTGTCACCTTTGGTGAGTAAAAAAGTAGAAACTGATTATGGCCTCTTGATTCCTTACGCATCATTGTCACTTTCTCGAACCAGCGTTCGTGGTGAAACTGACACTGGCTTTCAAGTGGTCGGCGGGACAGAATGGATTCACCCTGACACTCACTTCCAGCTTGGGGCAGAGCTTGGACTTGAAGCCAAAGACTCTTATTCTTATTTAATGGGCTGGATCAGCATCCCCCTCGATGAAGTTAAAAAGCTGAAAACGAGGTAAGCGAATGTTTTCTTTTTTCAAGGACGATGGAAGCGCAGCTGATCTCTATGTGGATCTCGGAACTGCGAACACTTTGATTGCTGCTCGCGGGAAGGGGCTGATCGTGAATGAACCCACGCTCATCGCCTACTCAGAAACGAGTGCCGGAAAAAAGCGGGTTGTGGCGGTTGGCCTTGAAGCCCGAGAAAAAGTTCTCAAAACACCCGGGAACATCAATGCTATTCGTCCTTTAAAAGAAGGCGTGATTGCAGATTTTGACACGACCGAGACGATGCTTCGCTATTTTCTTTCTCGTCCAGGCATGAAGAGTTTCACGAGCCGTCCTCGGATTGTCGTTTCTCTCCCCTTTGGCGTCACCGAAGTCGAAAAGAAGGCCGTGATCGATGCTGGAAAATCAGCCGGCGCTAAGTCAGTGACCTTGATTGATGAACCCATGGCCTCGGCGATTGGCGCCGGTCTTCCGGTCAAAGAACCCCGCGGAAGTATGGTGGTCGATATCGGCGGAGGAACAACGGAAGTGGCTGTGATTGCCTTGGCTGATATTGTCTATTGCCAAGCCTGCCGTGTGGGCGGGAATAAATTTGATGATGCCATTGTGGACTATATGAAAAAGAAGAAAGGTCTCATTATCTCTGAGACTTTTGCGGAACAACTCAAAGTTCAAATCGGAACAGCGACTCCCAAGAAAGATATTCGCATTCTTGAGATTCAAGGTCGAGATGTGGACTCAGGACTTAATCGCACCATCGAAATCACCTCTGAGGACATTGGAAATGCCATGGATGAATCCCTCAAGGAAATCATCAACGCCATCCACTTAGCCCTGGAGAACACTCCCCCTGAGCTTGTTTCTGACATCATTGAAGATGGCATTGTTCTGACGGGTGGCGGGGCTTTGATTCGCGATATCGATTTGCGCATCCAAAACGAAGTTCGCCTCCCCATTCGGCTTGCCGACTCCCCCCTCACCACCATTGCCAAAGGCGGGGAGGCAATTCTCAGCGATCCTGATTTGCTCGAAAAAATTAAACTCGAGGTCTAGTTATTGATCTTGCTTGATCAAAGCATGAAACTTTTGACTCCAGGGCCCGACAGCGAAGTTTTGGCTTTCGAAACTTCGCACAGGGAGAACATCCAAAGTCGTCCCCACCATGAACACTTCCTGAGCCACCAAAAGATCCTCCTCAAGAAGATCTTTTGCTTCCACAGGTAATAACTGCTGAGAACTCACCAATTCCGTCAGGCGATGCAGCGTCGTTCCCTTGAGAACATTTTTGTATTGAGGATGACAGAGCTTTCCATCCCGAGAAACGATGGCGATGTTCTCCGTGGGACCTTCTTGGAGATAGCCGTCTTGATCAAAACTCACCAAGAAATCAAGCCCCCGATCAATGGCTTCTTTCTTCATCATAACATTGGGAAGATAATTGCAAGACTTCACTTGAGCCATCCAGCCCATCTTGCCGACTTCACTGAATTTTCCGATCCTAACACCTTGAGTCCTATGCTTCTCTGAGGGCGCCTTGAGCTCAGTGATCGCGACATACAACTGAGACCCCAAGGTGGAGTAAGGATTGGGCGTGAAGTCCCCTCCTCCTCGTGAAACAAAAAGTCGAATCAAACCCTCCTTCAAAGCACTCTTTTCCACCATCAGGACAAGAAGTTTCTCGAGCTCATGAAGAGAGTATGGGAGTGGTAAGGAGATTCTTTGACTTGAGACAAGCAGCCTCGAGAGATGCGCTTCGAGCAAGTAGATCTTTCCCTGAACAAATTTGAGAGCTTCAAAAACGCCGTCTCCCCGATGCACCATATGATCATCCACCGGCACTGTCATCAGCCGCGGATCTCGAGTGAGCGCACGGAGATGACTTGAGAAGAACAACACAGCTGGACTCTGAACCGGAGGAGCTGGACTCCAGCTTTCAAGAGTAATTTCCTTAAGACTTGAAATGTCGAGTGTTGAATCTTTTTTTTCAGGCATGTACCTTTAACTGTAACAAAGGAAATCCCAATGAAAAAGTTAACTCTGATTCTCTCGTCGACTTTGGTCTGCGTGTCTTGTTCGATGTTCGATCGCAAAGAGAATTCTAAAACCCCCGAAACAGCAAGCCCAATAGCAACTTCACAACCTGAAGCTCAATCTCCACCCCCCACACCTGAGAAGAACCTCACAGAGGATGAAGTTAAAATTGAAATCAAAGCTGTCGGCGAGCTGGCCGACAAAGTGAACACAGCGAATGCTACACCACCCATAGAACCCATGAATACAGAATTGAAACCCCCACGGATAAATCCTCTCGCTGAGAAATCTTTCGGCTGGCTTAAAAATGGGAATACTCGTTTCATCAAAGGAAATTTGCGCGCTGATGGCCAAGCTGCCAGCGACATCCAGCGGCTCGTCTTTACTGAAAAAGCTCATGCGATGATCCTTGCGCCTTCAGATAGTCGCATTCCCCCTGAAGTGATTTTTGATCAAAAACTCGGTGAAATCTATGTGGTCAGAAATCGAGGACCCCAAGTGGATCTATCCACGATTTCAAGTTTGGAATATGGCGCCCAAGACCTCAAAATTCCCCACTTGGTCATTCTCACGACCAATGCCTGCAGTCGGAGCCTTGACGCAGCTCGCCCCCGGCTTTGCAATGAAGAGGCCTGGATGCGTGTGGAAGATGCAAGGAAAGATGTTCTTTTGCGCTCTGAAGTCCTTGGCTTGATGAACCAAACGAGCGAACTTGTGGTTCGTACCGGAGTTTATGATTTGGTCACAGGAAAAGTAGATTTCAAATCAAATTTTTAGTAGTTTTTGGGGATGAGAAAAATACTGGCTACCTGCGCTCTCCCCTACGCCAATGGCTCGGTCCATATTGGCCACCTTGTTGAACATATCCAAGCTGATATTTGGGTTCGCTTCCTGAAGCTCCAAGGTCATGAAGTGCACTTTTTGTGTGCCGATGACACCCACGGAACGCCCATTATGATCGAAGCCAGAAAACGCGGCATAACCCCCGAGACACTGATTGGAGAAGCTTGGAAAGAACACACCGAAGACTTCAAAGGCTTTCAGATTCAGTACTCTCACTATTCCTCAACCAACTCTCCCGCCAACAAGGAACTGTGTGAATTCTTTTTCGAGAAAATGAAAGCCGGCGGCCATCTTGGCAGTAAGAAAATTGATCAGCTTTACTGTGAGCATGATAAAATGTTTTTGCCGGATCGCTTTGTCAAAGGCGAATGCCCCAAGTGCGGAGCCAAAGATCAATACGGAGACTCCTGTGATGTTTGTGCGGCCACTTATTCCCCGGCAGATCTGAAAAGTCCTGCTTGTGCCGTCTGTGGAAACAAACCTGTTCTCAGGGAAAGTGAACAGCTTCTCTTTAAAGTGAACAACTTTAAATCCTTTTTAGAAAGCTGGATCCCCCAACATTTAAGCCGCGATATGGTGGCTAAAATGATGGAGTGGTTCAAAGAGGATCTTCGCGAATGGGACATTTCGCGAAACTCTCCTTATTTTGGATTTCAAATTCCGGGACACTCAGATAAGTATTTTTACGTTTGGGTAGATGCCCCCATGGGGTATGTTTCCACGACTAAAGAATACGCTGCTCAAGGCAAGCTCAAATTTGAGGACTATTGGAAGTCAGATTCCTCAGAAATTTATCATTTCATCGGTAAAGACATCACTTACTTCCATGCCCTGTTCTGGCCAGCCCTTCTGAAAAGCGCTGAATTTCGTTTGCCGACGAAGATTCATGTTCACGGCATGCTGACCGTGAACGGCGAGAAAATGTCCAAATCCAAGGGCACAAGCCTGAAGGTCAAAACCTATCTCAAGCACCTCGATCCGATGTACTTGCGCTACTATTATGCTTCTAAACTAAGTAGTGGCGTGGACGATTTGGATCTAAATCTTGAAGATTTCTCTCAACGAGTGAATTCAGACCTGATTGGAAAAATCACGAACCTCGCCTCTCGTGGTGCGCAGATGCTGTCCAAAAAAATGGATGGCGTGATGTCCGAACCCGATGAAAAGGGAATCGAACTTTTGAAGCTCGTCACAACCCATCAAAGTAAAATTGCCGAAGCTTATGAAAAGCTAGAGTTCTCCAAAGCCATTTCTGAAATTCGCTTTTTGGCCGATGAGGCCAATCGCTATTTTGACGAGAAAGCTCCTTGGAAAACCTTAGAATCAGATCCCGCAGGGACCAAGAAAGTTCTCACGACAACTCTGAATGTTTTTCGAAGCCTTGCGATTTTCTTAAAGCCAGTGCTTCCGGCTTACGCAGAGCAAGTGGAAAAGCTCTTCAATGAGCCCGCTTATACTTGGAAGGACTTAAGCACAACCCTGAAGAATCACAAAATCAATGACTATGAACATTTAGCGACACGCTTGGATCCAGTGAAAGTTCAAGCCATGATCGAGGAGTCAAAAGTGACAGAAACGAAAGTTCCCCCCACACCAACTGCTCCTGCGACCACTTCTGCAAATCCCCCAACTTCTTCCCGTGATAGTGCCCACTGCACGATTGATGATTTTTCTAAAATTGATTTACGCATCGGAAAAATTGTTTCTGCGGAAGCGATTCCAGAAGCCGACAAGCTTTTGAAACTGCAAATTGATTTGGGGCCTCTCGGTGTTAAACAAGTTTTCGCCGGGATCAAGTCAGCCTATGAAGCAAGCACCCTGGTCGGTCGCCTCACTGTGGTGGTCGCAAACCTTGCTCCGCGGAAAATGAAGTTTGGCCTGAGCGAAGGCATGGTGCTCGCCGCCGGGGCTGGCGGGAAGGAACTTTTTATTCTCTCCCCGGACTCTGGCGCAAAACCTGGCGATAAAGTGAAGTAGCCCATTAGCATGGGAAATGCACAAGATCTTCGCCTGCTCAAAAGAATCCGCGAACTAGGTCGCGAGATTGAAATTCAGGGCGAGGATCTTTCGAATGGAAAACTTCCCGAAGCTTTGCTCAATGAGATCATTGGTGTCCTTTCACAGTTTGAAAAACATCCCCATCTTTATCGCATTAAGGATCACCTGCATTCCAAAATGGGACTTCCAGCATTTGTGACATTCATGGTTCCCATTGAGCGCGCTTTAAATCAGTCTTTAACTGACAGCGATTTAATCATCACCCATAAAGACCGAGCTCAACCACAGTCGACGCTGAAAATCCCTCTGGAATTCGCTCTTGAAAACATGCGATCGGGATTTAATGTCGGGGGAATTTTTCGCCTGGGCGACGCTGTGGGAGCTTCGCAAATTCATCTTTGTGGCTACTCCCCAACACCTGAGCATGATGCTGTTCGAAAGACTGCTCTTAAAGCTGAAGGACACTTACCCTGGAGAATTCACCCGCGCACCGAAGACTGTCTTGAAGCTGCCAAAGATCGAGGCCTCAGAATCGTTGCTCTTGAGACTGCTCACAATGCGAAGACAATCTATGAGCCTTTTCTTTATCAGCCCACTTTGCTCGTGGTGGGGAATGAACGTTTTGGCCTTGATCCTTATCTTCTCAACTTGTGTGATGAAGTGCGAATCATTCCCATGCATGGGATGAAAAACTCCCTCAATGTGGTGAGCTCCCTCTCGGTCGCAGCTTTTGAGTTCCGGCGCCAGTGGGAACTGAAGTCATGAATCATGTTGAGCTCACCCCCATCGGTCTCTACCGGGAATCTGAAGAGACTCAGAAATCGAACAAAGCACGACAAAGCATCTTGCAAGAGAGCTCCGGAGGCTGGATCGAGCTCTTACCGAGTCCTGATCTTGAACAAGCTCTCAGTGATATTGAAGGCTTTTCCCATCTTTGGATTTTATTTTGGATGAATCAAACTGACCAGCGCTGGAAACCCAAAGTCCTCCCTCCTGTTGGAAGCGATATCAAACGCGGAGTCTTCTCCACGAGAAGCCCCTACCGCCCGAACCCCATCGGACTTTCTTGCGTAGAGCTTTTAAAACGAGACAAGAATCTTTTGTATCTCGGAGCCAATGATATTTTGGGGAATACCCCCATCCTTGATATCAAGCCCTATCTCGCTTACGCCGATAGTTTTCCTTCGGCGACTCTGGGCTGGACCACCCCTCCCCACGTGAATCGATGCGAACTTTGTTTTGAGCCAGTGGCCCAAGAACAATTAGCGTGGCTCAAAGCCCAGAATTTTTCTGCATTGAACTCGGCCCTTCAGACTCAACTTGAATTTGAACCGACCTCTTCTCGAAAAAAAAGGGTCAAACACCTCCATGAAGACGAATGGGTGTTTGCTTACCAAACTTGGCGAGCGCACTTTCGCTGGCAAGAAGCTGAGAAAAAAGTCACCGTTTTACGGATCTTCTCGGGCTATCAAAGCCTAGATCTTGTGGGCTCCGAAGATCCTTTTGGGGATTTAGAACTCCATAGAAAATTTTTATCCTTTTTCGACAGAAAGTAGAAACCCACAACCACCAGAGTTCTCAACACAGCTCCCAAAATGAAAATCGTGAAGTAGCCTTCCCAAGACTCTTCCATTTGGTGAAGGAAGAATCCTCCGATCAAAGAACCCACAGCAATCGCTAAAGCGTAAAAGAGATTGTAAAATGTGAGTGCTGAAATCTTAAAGCGAACATCGACTTGCTTAAAAAAGACCAGAGCCAATGAAACTTCAAAGATAGACCAAAAAGCTCCACTCAACGCTTGAAGAAAAACAAGATACCACAAATCTTGAGACAGAAACCAAAACCCAGGCAACGGAGAAATTCCGATCACTCCGAGAAAGAAAACTCGTTTAATGCCCCACTTTTCAACGAGATTTCCGGCAAAGGGCAGCACGGCTATTTTTCCAACAAACAAGGCTCCTAACGAGAGCATGTAAGAGAAATAATCAAGTTTCACTTTTTCAAGAAAGTAAGGATTCACAAAGGGTGATGAAATAAAAATGGTACTGAAAAAAATAAACAAAAACCCAAAAAATTTTCGGTACTGTTTATCTGCAAAAAACAGAGCCACTGTTTCTTTAAACCCCGCAGAAACAACATGCCAAGTGTGATCGTAATCCTTCTGCGAAAGGAGCAAAGCACTGGAAGCCCGAAAAACAAAGGCCACGATAAAGAGACCCGAGAACACCAAGGTGGTGATTTCAAATTGGGTTCCAAAATGCAAAGCCACTCCGCCCAAAAAGAGGCCCGCCATAATTCCCATTTGGGAAACCCTCAGCCTGGTCGCAAAAAAACCAGAAGTTTCTTCCGGTGAAATCAGCTGACTCATCCAGGAATTCCACGGAGGCCCTGCCGCAAACCCTGCCCCCCAATAGATACTGGCCAGTAAAAACATAACCCAACTGGGCGACGAATCTTGAAAACTCAAGAACAAGAGCGGCAAGAAAGCGACCGCCTGAAGGCTCGCCGCTCCGACCACCCAATTCTTTAAACTTTTCACATAAGCAATTCCCCAGGGCGTGATCATCTGAATCAAAGCCCCGATCATCAGTGGGAGAGTCACAAAATAACCGGCCTGAACCTCCGTGAGCCCTTGGTTCAGAGCAAAAGCGGGAAGATAGGATTCACCGGCCCCCACCATCAAACTAAAAAAGAAAGCATCCCAAAGACTGAGCTTCTGATTGCGCAGAGATTTCTCCTTGAACTGAGACCATCGCTCGAACTACAACTTGTTAACAATAAAGGAATTTCACATGGACTGGAAGATCTTCACGACCACATTTATTACCATTTTCTTGGCCGAGATGGGAGACAAAACCCAGTTCGCAGCGATGGCAGCGAGCTCACAATCGAAGTCCACTCTGCCCGTCTTGCTCGCCGTCATTCTCGCCCTCAGTTTAGCTGGACTCTTGGGTGTTCTGTTTGGAAAATTTTTAGGCGAACTGCTTTCCCCTCAAATCATGAAATGGGTTTCTGGCAGTTTATTCATCATTGTTGGTATTTGGGTTCTCAGTGCAAAAAGCTAAAACTCTGCACTCGATTTTTAAATCGAGTTAAAGCCCATCCACTTTAGCCTGCAAATCCACTAAACACTGCGCGAGAGCATCGTTCGATGGCGCCCCGACTTCCTTCGACAAACGTCTTTGGAGCTCAATGTTCTGCAGAGACGTCTCTTTTAATGGTGACTGAATGCGGTACTCGAGTAACAGAGAGCCCTGAGAAGCTTTCATCCATAAGCTGTACTCATACAACTTCAATTGCGCAGTGAGTGGGATTTCACGGGCTTTGATGATTTGCTGACTCCCCCAATAAACGTTTTGCCCTTCTTCTGACTGCAAAACTTCATTCACTGACTTCATCACTTCCACGCGAGCCCGATCAGGATTGTTGAGTTTTCTTTCAGAGCAGGGCTTAAAGAGCTGATCCAGCTCTGTGAGTTCAGGCCAAGATTGAACTGACTGAGACGAGGGCGACGCCACAATAAACAGTCTTGCCAGGGGCTTATTCTTTTTATCCATAAATCGACCATCACAATGAAGAGCTCCAAAACCTGTAGAATTCACTTGGAATGCCCAGTGAAGAGCTTGCCCAGCAAGAACTCCTGAAGAGTACTGAGTGGCTTTAGACTGGGGCTCTGGAAAATCATTGAGGGGAAGGAACTTGGTCTTCTTCTTCAAAACATCAAATTTTTGAATCTCAGCGCGACAAACGCCGGCAAATTCCTCGTCCGTTTGGAAAAACAAATAAGCCGAAGAACCTAAAAACAAAAGAGCCATGAAAAACCAAATAATGTTCTTTTTCATGGCTCTAGTGTAACGAGCTTAGCCGATTGTCGCAATCAATTGCGCAATCATCAGAGAAACAACGGACATCACTTTGATCAGGATCGCAACACCTGGACCTGATGTATCTTTGAACGGGTCACCGACAGTGTCTCCGACCACAGCCGCTTTGTGAGCATCACTGCCCTTCGGGTGACCTGGCAGTCCGCCCTTTTCGATGAACTTCTTCGCATTATCCCAAGCTCCACCGGCATTGGCCATAAACAGAGCCATGGAGGCACCCACCGCCATTGAACCCGCAAGAAGTCCCGCCAAAGCCTGAGGTCCCATGACAAAACCCACAAGCACTGGAGCCAGAACAGCAATGAGACCAGGAACAATCATTTCATAAAGCGCGGCCGTGGTTGCAATATCCACGATCTTAGCAGGCTCTGGCTCCGCTTTCCCCTGGAGAAGGCCTGGGATTTCTTTGAACTGACGACGAATTTCTTCAACGATTTTACCCGCCGCACGGCCCACGGCCGTCATTGTGGTTGAACCCACGAGGAAGGGTAAAATTGAGCCCAACAAAATACCGATCAGAACACCCGAAGAGGTCAGATCAAGCTTCATCTCTTCAAGACCATTATTGATACGGACGTGGTTCACTTCCATATTGAACGCCGAAAACAGAGCGAGAACAGTCAAAATGGCAGAGCCGATCGCAAAACCTTTACCAATCGCTGCTGTGGTATTTCCCACTGCATCGAGCTCATCAGTGATGGCTCGGACTTCTTTGCCAAGACCTGACATCTCAGAAATACCGCCGGCGTTATCGGCGATGGGACCATAAGCATCTACTGTCATGACGACAGCTGTTCCAGCCAGCATTCCCACGGCTGCCAGTGCGACCCCGTAAAGACCCAAATAAGCATCCGCAATATAAGCCGCAAGTGCCACGACGATGATAGGAATTGCGGTGGACTCCATGCCGACAGCAAGACCGCGAATAATATTTGTCGCTGGCCCCGTAAACGAAGCTTCTGCCACCAAACGGATCGGCTTTGCTGCCGTATAGTACTCAGTGATCAGACCAATGATGGCTCCACCGAACGCCCCTGCTGCCAAAGCCACAGTGACTGCTTGAGAAATTCCAAAGCTTGGTAAAACAATTGCACACACTGCAGTCAGCAACACAGGCGGGATAATCAATGCTGTTCTCAACACGGCCGCAGGCTTTGAATTCGAAAACAATCTCGCCCCAAACACAACCAGGACTGAAATCACAAGTCCCAGCGCTGAGAGGACCAACGGTAAAAGAACTGCCGTGGTTCTGTTAGCTTCGCCACCTTCCCCCGTGAGCTGAGGGATTAACGCTGCAGGAATGGTGAGAGCAATGGCCATCGCAGAAACAATCGCAGCCACCATGGATTCATAAATATCAGCACCCATTCCAGCCACGTCGCCCACGTTGTCGCCCACGTTGTCGGCGATCACACCTGGATTTCTGGGATCATCTTCGGGAATGCCCTCGATCACTTTACCAGCGATATCAGCTCCGACGTCAGCCGCTTTCGTGTAGATACCACCACCGATACGAGCAAACAAAGCAATCGAACTTGCACCGACAGCAAAAGAGTGAAGGATCGTGCCGACTTTAGGATCATTGGCATAAATCACGTACAGAATGCCAATTCCCAAAAGACCAAGACCTGCCACTGCAAATCCCATCACGGCTCCACCATCAAGAGCCACAAGAAGTGCCTTCGCCTTTGAACCTGTCGCTGCCGCTTGAGTGGTGCGAACATTCGCATGAGTGGCCGCTTTCATTCCGGCAAAACCCGCCAGCAAAGAAAGAGCTGCACCTAAAACAAAGAAGATCGCGGCTGTGGTTCCCAGCATAGTGCCAATCGCAATCCCCACGATCACCGTGTAAACCGCGAGAACTTTGTATTCTCTGACCAAGAAGGCCATGGCGCCCTCGCGAACATAGGAAGAAATGCGATTCATGGTTTCATTGCCCATGGGTTGGTTAATCACTCGCACGTAAAATACGACGGCAACGACCAAACCGATCACCCCAGCGATAATGGGGGTCAAAAGAAGACTCTCAAGCGTCATCATCTCAGCTGTCCTTTGTTAAAGGTTTTTACAAACTTTAAGACGATTGAGGTAAATAAAAGTCGGGTAAGTTGTCAATAAGACTAAACAAGAACAGCTCGGACGCGCCCCAGCAGAGAGGGTTCAATGACCTTCTCTCGGTGATAGTTGTCTAATAATTCAGCAACTTTGATTTTCGCAGATGGGGCATCAGGGGTGATCTCATGAATCAGGCCATCCAAATCATCAGCAATCCGCAACACCTGCGCAAGCTCGTTGAGATTATACCCACGAAACCCTTCAGGATAACCGTAACCGTTGAACTCTTCGTGATGCTGCAAAATAATTGTGCGCGCCATGTGAGAAAGCCGAATCCCCCGCTCATCCAAAATATCTAAAGTGACCCGAGGATGAGAGTACAATTGCTCGCGCTCTTCAAAAGTGAGCCTCTTCACTTGATGAGCTAACGTCACTAGCTTTGGAGGACAGCGGCTGAGACCAATATCATGAAGTAATGCCGACATCGCCATGTCAGAAAGAATTTTTTCATTCGAATAGCCAATCCCAAAAGTCAGTAAAATCGCAAGACTTGCCACATTCACCGGGTGCTTCTGAAAATCAGTGCCCTTCGCTGCAAGCTCTAAAAGCTTTCGAAAAGTTCTTTTATGATGAGGCAGCGAAGTCTCAAGAACACTTTCAATCACGATGACAGCAATATCGTTGAGGTTTTGCATCAGCGAATTGACGAGTGCGGGATCTCTTTGATCCAGCGTTGACTGCAACAGGGACTTTGTTGAATTCATCATCAAACGACGATTCTGTGCCGAATCCTCTGAACCAATGAGGGCTCGAATCCTGAGTGCCACATACTTAACAAACTCATGATAGTCTTCTTTGAGAATAAAAAAGTTGGAAACATTCGCGCGCGAGAGTTTCTCGAGTCTGTCCGAGTCGATCGAACCTCCGGCTTTTCGATACAAAACATACTTTTGGTTCAGTGGGAGGTTAACGTACAGGTTGAACCCAAGTTTTGTTTCAGCTTCGATATCCAGACTTTGAATGGGAACCATATCGCGGTCTTTTTCTGCACTGAACATAGGTTTAAGTGTAAACGAAATTCATCTGAATACAGGTCCAGTTCTGCCTATGATTGCATCAAGGGCAAGACGTAAGTCACAAGACTCCCG
>JBKCXY010000101.1:0-4398 GCA_046315835.1 Pseudobdellovibrionaceae bacterium
GTTCGACTCATCTATTCCCCTGGTTCTGCCCTTATACATTCGCAAAAGAATGTGTCAACCAAATGGGGGAGGGATCAGTCGTCATAAAAAAGGCCTCCTTGCCATGATTGCCACAGATGTGGAAAATCAAAACTAGAAGACCCATCCTCAAGCAAATTGAAACTCGAAAAAAGAGGTTCTGTTAAGCAAAAAATCACCAGTAATCGAGTCAAATGGGTTACCGCAGTATTTTTTCTTTTTTACCTGTCAAAAATACTAACAGGCGAAAATTTTCAGCTGATCAAGTAATCTTCTACAAGAAGATAAAACCAGTTTCGGTTTGAATATATGGGAAATTAATCCCACAACATTTGGAACGGTATTTTCAATCGATGAACAGAAAGTCGAACGAAATCATTCAAGCGGCCTTTCGGCGTAAAAAGAATCGTAATCCCGCTTATAGTAAGTCGGCTCTGGCCCGCGATTGCGGCGTAAGTTCGGCCTTCGTGTCCAATCTGTTGACAGGCAAAAAGGCCATCCCAAGGGACCGTTTCGAAAAAATCACCTCTGTTTTAGAACTCGACAGTAGCGAAAAGAGCGAACTGATCCAGGCCATACTGGTTAATCAGTTCGAAAACACTCAACTTGGAGATATCGTCAAAAATTCAATCGAAGCAGGCCGTTCATCTGTAAAAAAACGAAAGAGCAGTGACATCCCGGTTAACTTGCTCACGCACTGGTATTACCTCGCAGTCCTTGAAAGCCTCAGCACAAAAGTTGCCAGTGCCCGATTTAGCCACTTGGCTGAACACCTCCATCTTTCGCCTTACCAATTTGAAGACGCCATTGATTTTTTAAGCAAAAACAAGCTCATCGTCAAAACAGCTGCCGGCTGGGTAAAGAGCGATAATCACATTTATTTTCCGGTGGGAAAAGCCAAAATGGTCATTCGCAATTTTCACACCCAGATGATCGAAAAGGCAAAAGTCGATCTCAGCAAGAACACCAGTGATGAAGACTTCAAAAAAAGAATGTACCTTGGCTACACATTTTCAGCCGATCCTAAGAATATCGAGCAAATTAAAATCAAAATACAGCATTTTTTAAGCGAGATCACTATGGAAGCCGGCGCCGGCGACTGCGAAGCGGTTTATCAGTGTAACTTTCAGCTTTTTCCGCTGATGGAGAACAAATGAAAAAGCTTTTTTTTCTGGCAATACTATTTATTTGCAGTACTTCTTTTGCAGAATCTTCACAACCGATATGGGAACAAGAAGCCGCATGCAAAAATGAATTTAAGACTGCTGCGCTTAAGCTGATTCAGGCAGCCCAAACCAACGGCTTTAGCAAAGCGCATGATCTTAAACTTTCCAAACTGGCCCAGCAAATCGAAAACGAGGAAATCGATTTCAAATGTACGTTTAGCCTGAATATCAATATTTCGGGAAGAACCTCAGCGATCTATGTAACTTCAAAGGTAAAAAACAGCCAGAGTTATGTCACCAGATGGCTGAGATTGACCAAAAAAGCACACGAGTCTCCGGCGTATCTGCACGGCGCGCTGTTAATTCACGAGTTTCTGGGTGGACTCGGTTATGACGACAATGAATACCAGTACTCAGCCCTCATTCATAAAATGGCCCATCTGCCGACCGAGAATCCCACTTCTGCAAAGCTGCTCGAAAAGCCGCTGCGATTCTCAGGCGGCGAAGGAACATCTACAGGTGTGGGTGGTGGCGACTGGCGAATCCTAGCACTGAAACTCAACCTCCTTGACAAACTGGCAGCCGACTCGCTTGTCAACCAGTCGATTTCCTTTGCGGAGACACTAAGAAGATTTAACTTTCTTCTTACTTTGAATATTGAGCTTGCAAAACAGAGTTTTTTCTCGAATCAAACAAAAGATACAGTCATAGGCTGGTTAATTTACACATACAGTTCAAAAGAGGCTAAAAACCGCCAATGCAACAGCCGCCGCGCTCCGCGGGTCTTCATTAGAGAGGATTTGTTTAATTCCGACATGCAGTTTGAAGTAAACATTGAAGAGTACATCTACAAATTTATCACTCCGCTTATTCAAAAAAAGCGAATGGGAGAAAACGCCACTTGTATATTGTAACAAACTGGCCCATCGAGGTTCTAAATAGAAAAACCTAAGCACAAAATCCTAAGCACAAAATCCAGTGAAACTTAAAATCTCATATCGGCAGGCGGGGAGTTGGTGCTAATTTAGCGGTGAAGATACTTTCAAATTAGGCTAGACGTGCTTCTGTTTTACTAGGCTTGGAGCTAGCGTGATTATCAAACTCGACAGTCAAGATTCTCCGACATACTATTAAAGACTATGACATTACCAATTCAACCTTACTCGCTGGCCACACCCAACGGACAAAAAATTTCAATTGCCTTGGAAGAAATGCAATTAAGTTACATTCCGATAATTGTCGTGAGGCTAGTCCCAGAAACTGAAGCACTTGCATGATTAGTCATCTTGCAGCAACCTAGACAAAGGGAGTGCAAAATGAAGAAGCGGTTCACGGAAGAACAAATCATCAAAGTTCTCAACAGACACGAGAACGGCGAGAAGCCAAAAGATTTGGCCAGAGAGAGCGGAGTGTCTGAACCAACGTTTTATCACTGGAAGAAAAAATTCGCTGGCATGACTGTCAACGAAGCCAAACGCATGCGAGAGCACGAACTTGAGAACCCAAGGCTTAAGCGCATCGTGGCCGACCTCAGTCTTGATAATGATTCAGGCTTTTGATGCGCTCGGAGAAAAACCAAAAAGGCTTCGTTGTGACAATGGACCTGAGATGACATTAAAAAGATTTTTTGGACTGGGCATATCGATCAAAAATCGAGATAGAATACACTCAACCAGGAAAACCGATTCAGAAAGCGTTCATCGAATCGTTTAATTCTCGCCTCAGAGCTGAGTGCTTGAACGAACAAGTGGTCAGGGATCTTAGAGATGCAAAGAAGAGAATCGGCGACTGGTGGAACTATTACAACGAAAGACGTCCTCATACTGCGATCGGAATGAAGACGCCTTTGGAATTTGAAGCAGAACTTACGCAGGTTGACTAATCTGCTCAGTATTCAGAGAACGGGACAAGGCTCATTGGACGACAAGATTGACCTGAGAATTCTGACCGGTAATATTCAAAACTTGCTTAACTGATTGGCCGCTTTCACTTTGAAATAAGATCGTATACTGTCCGGGTAAAGCCAGTCGTGCTTCGCCTTCCGAAATCCGCCATTTATAGAGGGCAACTTTGGTTTGTGATAAGTTAAACGTTTTGACAAATAAACTATTATCACGCTCAGAAGCTCTGGAAAATTTTGTTACGTAGTCTGCAGCCCATGTTAGTCTTCTATTTAGCTCTGCCAAACTTTCTTTTTGCATATCCTCGTGGGTAAAATCTCCTATGACGTCACCAAATCGACCATTGGAGTAGTATGCATGGTTGCGGATAATGTCTACCATCTGAAAAACAAATGGGTCGACTCCATCGTCATCGCCAAAGAGTACCGATTCGAGATCAGTTTTGGTCGCTGATTTCTTGATTTGGATTTGCTGGCAGGTTCTACTAGCAACGCTGGATGCCGACATTAATCTTCTAATTTCTTGGCAATAAGACCATATGTATACACTTGTATTGTAGGGCATTTGTTCAGCCAGCGATTTTACGGAATTTTTGAAATCGAGTTTAACCGGAAAATCCACGCCTCCAAAATTACTTTCAAAAACATTTTGCCTTAATTTTCTGATTCTTTCCGAGTCTCTCACAGAATCAGTCGCTGTTGCATAAATATTTCCGACACTTTGTTGCGGTAGATAAACTTCGACCAATGGGACGGTGATTCTTTGGTTGGCTTGCAGGCTGACAGTAAATTTTTTGCCGTCAAGGACGAGGGCATAGTTACCGGGCCTCAATTTAAATATTTTAGTCAAACCTTTTGAAGGATCACAATTTGATTTGATACAGGCCTCGGCTTCTTTGAGCGGCTCTATGGCAAGGCGCTTTCCTGTAATATCTTCACTCACAACACTATTACATCCATCAGCTAAGCACCATTGAAAGTACAGGAGATTTCCATTGAACTCTTTTTCTAATTCATTGGTTTCGTAGAAATTTTTAACTTGTTTATATCTGGCGATTTTGGCTTGAAGAAATTTTGGGCTAATTACAACATAGACTTCTGCCACTTGGTTGATGGAGCTTGGAGCCTGCAAATCAATTTGGCTATTTTGTCCGTAGGCGGCTCCTGCTACCAGTAAACTCGCTAAAAAAAGTATTATCATGTTTTTCATTTTGAACTCCTTTATTCAAAAATTAGTGGGTTAAAGTTTCCCTAATATATAGTGCAAAACAAAAATTCCGAATTTTTAGATGCCAAAGCGTTAACCTGTGAGGT
>JBKCXY010000102.1:0-3896 GCA_046315835.1 Pseudobdellovibrionaceae bacterium
GTATAGTATTGACGAGGGATCACGACTTGGTAATCGCTGGGCGCAAACCCCACATTGGAATTGGATCCCACTGAGGGCACTGGAATCACGTCCGGATTGACCATGATTTGATAGGCATACTTGTAAATCGTGGCTCCTGAATCCCAGGAAAGATCGAGCCGCACTCGAAACACACAGTCTTGAGAAAACCCTGAACACGATTGAAGATCTCGGGTGAGAAAGGTCTCCACATTGGAGACTCCCCAATTCATCGTACCCATACTTCCCATATTCACCGGAAGATTGAGACCTGCGGGGATATTACCTGCATCCAAAGCACTTTTTACAGCCGGATCACTGTAAGTCGCTGGATCTGTCATTTGGTTCACCAGGGCACTGGCGAGAGCATATTGAGTGGTGACGATGTCAGCTTTTGCCTGAGCATCCCCAGACTTTTTGATAGTGACTCCGAGGCCCCCTGCTGAAATGGCGATGATGGCTGAGGCGATCAGGAGCTCCGTCAAGGACTGGCCAAGTTGGCTGCCCAGTCGAAGATTGTTCTGTCTCATTTTGGTGTTCCTCTTCTCTCTTAAGATTGTCTCAAGAATAATGTTGAGACAAGACTTTCCCCAGTCTTTTTTTTGGTTTAGCCTTTGAGTATGAAGAAGAATGAATCTTTCTCTCGAATTGAGACAGTGAAGCGCTTTCACTCGCAAATCGGGATGACTCTCGCCGAAGTGGCGGTGGGAGCTGCCCTTTTGTCCGGGGTCGTCGGCGCTTCTGGCTACATCATCGTCCAAAGCCAGAGCATGCAAACACGATCAGAGTTGATCTCAGAAATGGATCGTCAGCAACTGTTGCAAGTCCAGAAGTATTCCAATGTGGACTGGCTCCGCAGCCAATTTCCAGACATTGAATCGATGCCAGCCGACGGGATGAATCTGACTTGGCAAGAGTCCTCACTTCCTGTGGAAACCGCCATGCGAATGAACCGGGTCTGCAATGGCACTCAATGCTCAAAACTGGTGATTGATCTTGAAACCTCACCAAGCGAAGATGTGGGATCGAATTTCATAGCTGCACGAAGAAACTCACAAGTTCACATCCCGATGGCGCTGGTCACTGGAAGAAATCAAATTAGCTTCAATTGTGCTTCCATGGGGACGCAGGGACTTTCAGGAATTCATTTTGATACTTTGACGGGCACCTGCGGCCAGGTCACCGGTCACGACCGCTGCTCTAGCAACCCTGGGGCACCCTTTCGCGATCTTTTTGGATCAGCAGAATCATGCCAGACCGTGGCCATCGTGAACTGTGCAGGTCAAGGCATGAGACGAATGCATCTCTTTGCCAACAATTCTGCAGACAACGAGTGTATCACTCCGCCGCCGCCTTAATGAGCTTTTCAACAGCTTTCGCAAATTGACTGTGGCCAGCTTCCTTCGCCAATTGAGAGATCGACTTCCCAGATTTATTTTTTGCTTTTAAAAGACTCAGGTCTTTCTTGAGCGCCTGAGTGAGAGCATTGAGAATTTGGACATCCCCCATCCGTGCGGCTTCAAAGAAAACACTCTCTTCTTCTTTGCCGTATTTAAGCTGTAGATCTGGATTAAACTTCAAAAGCAATTGCACAGCTTCTAAATTGTTGGAAGAAACAGCGTAAAGAAGAGCTGTATTTCCCGCCTTGTCACGATGATTAATTTTGGCTCCATTTTTTAGGAGCAACTCAGAAATTTCCAAATATCCTTTGGAAATCCCTCGAATGAGTGCTGTCTCGCCATGCTCATTCACGCTGTTCACATCGGCGCGAGTGATAGCTCCCCGCACATCGCTGAGCTCACCCCGGTCCGTGGCCTCGAAAACCGAAGGTTTTTGAGCGTAAGAACTCTCAGTCGTTAAAGCTAAAATCATCAGCAACAGAGCTTTCATCAGATCTCCTAATTTTGACCGAACTCAACCAGAACAGGAGTCAATCCACTCTCAGAGTCGATCGGAAAAAAGGCTTGAGGCTCATATTTCACACTGACGCGGCCCTTGTACTTCTTGAACATTTCATTCACTTTTTGGCGAATGAGACCACGACCTTCTCTCCAGTCCGCAGAAGATCCATCTGTCCCCATGATGATTCCAAAATAGATGAGGCCTTTCTGAGTCGAAGCATAACCTGCGAGGGTGACGGCGGGGTTCACAGTTCCAGTTTTCGCGATCAGAGCTTTGTCCGTGAAATCGTTATCATAAAGAGCCGTCACTGTGCTGCGGCCGTCGCCTTCAGCATCCGCGCCCGCAACAGCCATAACATCCTCGACATGCTTGCCTTGAGCTTCCAAGGTGGTTTTCAAATCAAACATCACTTGAATGACTGTCGAACAAGTCGCTTCATTGTAAAGCTTAACTCCATGACTGTTGACGAGACTGTCACCAGAACCGTTCACAAAGCGAATTTTCTTGCGATTTGTATTTAATCTTGCGTCGATGAACTGATGATATTCATCGGCGCCGCCAAGACCTTCAAAAATGATATTGGCTGAATAATTGTTAGAATTTCTGTTCATTTCTTTGAGGAGCGCATGTAAGGGAGCTGACTTCATGGTGTAAGATTTCGTCAGATCTCCGAGCTTTGCATCTTTCTTTGAAACAAAACTAATTGATTCTACCTTCAAGGCAATCTTCTGAGGTAACTCCAGGCCCACCACATCTTTCGCTTTCGTCATCAGCGTCATGTAAGAATCTTCCAACGTGTTCAGTGTGACTCGGAGGTTACTTGCCACTCTTTCCGGCGATGGATCTGTGGGACGAAAGTGCCCTTGCGCCACCGCTCCCACTCGGGTTGCTGCTAAAAACTTAAAGTTTTCATCAAAGGTCAATGACTTCACTTTAGAAACTCCCAGGCGATTGAGCTCAGCCACTAAATACTGCAGCTGAAATCTTGAAAAGTAAGGATCATGAGAACCTTCGACATGCAGATTCACTTCATCCGTGCTGATCGGTGTAACATGAATTTGAGTTTCATAACGGTAATCCGCCCCCAAAGTCGCCACGGCCCAATGCGCCGTCATAATTTTTGAGACAGAAGCAATTTCAAATCTCTTATCAATCGCAAGACCCTCAACCTTTGCCCGATCTTTGCTTTCAAGATAACACTGAGCTTTCATCTGCGCTGCGTGTGCACTGAGAGACAAAGATGCTGTGATGGCGAATCCCAGAATTCTACTTTTTGCCAGATTCATTATGCCTTCCTTATTCAGTTCCCTCTATGGAACGATTTCGCGGTGACCAAGTTTCACTTTTTCAACTCCACCATTCGGCGGAAAAAGACCAAACCAAATTTCAAGATCGATTTGCTTTAAAACTGTATTCATTGGGGGATCGACAAAAATCCATTGCTGTGGTCCGATTCGCCGAGCTTCAACATTCAAAAGCGCATATTTCTTCTCTTTGAGGTTCGTCACATAATGGAGATCGATGAGACCTCCTCCGCGATTTTCAAATGAGTCTTTGGCTTTGACAGAAACAGCAGCTGTCTCAAGAATTTCAACAAATGTTTCACCTTGCTTAATTCCTTCGATGGACCTGATTCTTAAAATTGATTTGGCGAGCTCACTGTTATACTCGCCCCGCTCATAGATGAGACCAAGAAGGGAACCGTCTTCATGAATGACAAAGTCCACTTGAACCCACACTTTCTCTTTAAATGAATTCCGAACAATCATTCCTGACTGAATGGCACCTTCTAAGCGAAACTCAGCAATCAAACGGTCCTGAGCCTGGATGAAACTGCGAGTCTGTTGCCGATTTTCGACAAAATTTCCCTGAGCATCAAATCGCTGATTATAGAGAGCATAGAGCTGATTCACCCGTTCTGCTCGAGTTTTCTTACTGACAAGACTTCGGAGATCACTCTCCTCGTGGCTTAGGAC
>JBKCXY010000103.1:0-4482 GCA_046315835.1 Pseudobdellovibrionaceae bacterium
GGCTCTGGAGGTCGGCGTGAAAGACGCTTTCGACTTCCCTGGATTTGTGCCTGCTTACATTCGCCCGCTTTTCTGTAAGGGCAGTGGGCCTTTCCGTTGGGTGGCCCTCAGTGGTGATCCGAATGATATCAAAGTCACTGACGATGCTCTTCGAGAGCTGTTTCCACATAAAAAAGATCTGCTTCGTTGGCTCGATATGGCCGAGCAAAGAATTGCGTTTCAAGGATTGCCGGCTCGTATTTGCTGGCTTGAGTACGGGGAGAGAGCCAAAGCGGGATTGCTTTTGAATGAGCTTGTTCGCACTGGAAAAGTGAAAGCACCGATTGTGATTGGTCGCGATCATTTGGACTGCGGAAGTGTGGCTTCGCCGAATCGTGAAACAGAAGCCATGAAAGATGGCTCAGATGCAGTTTCTGATTGGCCTTTACTTAATGCGATGGTGAATGTGGCCTGTGGATCAACTTGGGTGAGTTTACATCACGGCGGTGGTGTGGGCATGGGCTATTCTCAGCACTCGGGCCAAGTGATTGTGGCCGATGGGACTGAAGCTGCGGCTCGCCGATTGGAGCGAGTGCTGACAGCCGATCCTGGGATGGGTGTGTTCCGCCATTTGGATGCGGGCTACGAAGAGGCGAAGAAAACTGCCAAAGAGCGCGGTGTGAAATCACTCTGGCTCGAATAGTTCTCGCAAGGGTGATTTTGGTTTTGGAGGCTGGAGTCGGCTCGTGCAGTTCAGCTGAACCTGAGTTTGGTTTTTCTGGGTTTGAGTTTGGGGTGGCTTGGTCCCGCGAGAGTGGATCGGCTGCCTGGGGTCTTGGATGATAAGCCGTGAGTGGAATTAAAATGGGGTGGGGAATGAAGAAAAATTTTTGGAGTTTGTTTTCATTAGATCGAGTTGAGACATTTCTTTTCTCTGAGAATCGATCTGCAAATCGAGCCTCGTTGGATCGGTCGGCTGTGACTCATATTTTTTCTCTCTATCGATACGCTCTGATTTGTATTTTGTCTTTGGTTTGTTTACTAACGGTCCCTGCTTCAGCGACCTATATGACCCTGAAGTTCTTCGGTGAAGGTCCTGGTGCTGAAAAGAAAATCAAAGTTGTTACAATGGATGGTTTTGATGTTTCTGAGGATTGCAAACTTAAGAACAACGCCAAAAACAAATCCAAAAACAAATCCAAAAAAGATCCCAAAACTTTTGCCGGCAAAACGATTCCTCAATGTCAGGCACTGACGAAGGCGATGGCAAAGCCACCCTCTGATTTCAAGCCGGGGAGCTTGCCCCATCCAGCGACCGCTTACTGCAAAGCTATGGGTGGAAAAGAAGTGATCATGACAGATTCAGAAAATCGTCAATATGACTTCTGCAGATTCGATGACGAGTCCATGGTGGACGCATGGTCTATGTACTTCCACCACTTCCCCCCACAAACCGTCCGCTGATGGGCTCGAGATGGGCTCGATGGACTCGAGATGGGCTCTGGACTCCGATGGACTCGATGGGGTATCTGGACTCGATGGGGTATCTGGACTCGATGGGGTATCGGTCACGCTGATCCTGCTCGAATTGTGGTTCCCATTTTTATTTGAGTTGGCATTCTCTTGAGGTGCCTCTCCTGAGTTATGGCCCCGGGGTATCGGTCACCTTGAAAGAATTCCCTGTCTAAATTCTAACAGTGTCGAAAAGTGGCAAGATCTTTTACTTTAAGCCCTGCGCTTAATGGGAGAGTTCATGTTATTTGGTCTAAAGAATTCCAAATCAAAAAGTATCTTGATGACCTTACTGGTGGCGATCCTTGCCGCCGGCTGCGCCTTTAAGAAGGACAACGGAAATGATGAATCTGAAAACAAGAGCCCAAATCCGCCGCAAGTAAAAGAAGTCCCTCGAGGAGTGCTGAAGGCAAAGGTGAGTCCTAATGATTCTCGTCTTCATGTTTTTGACATTGAACTAAATTGGAATGCTCTTGAAAGTTGCAATGCTCAGATCAAACAGCTGAACTTGGACAATGGCAGCTCCATGTATCTTCAAGTGACTGAACAAAGTATTGAGAAGAAGAAAGTATTAGTTACTAATCTGCCTGAAGGAACCAAATTTCAGTTTGAACTTTCATGTTTGGGATATCCGATTCCTTTCGTTGAAGCAGTACAGGTGAGAACACCATTTGATTTATCGATCGACAATTTAGTTGATGAAGAAGAGCTTCAAAAGCGAGGGATTATTGATTCGAGAAGCTCTGAGCTCAGGATTGTGCGGCTTCGAATTGGAGCTGCAGGAATCTTGCAGTTGTCTGATCGGATCTCAGTCATGAAATTTAGCTCTGCTGATTTCATAAGAGGCAGTCGGATCATCAATCATAAACAAGAGGCTTTAACTTTCTTGCCAGCTCAAGCAAGAGGGCTTCTCGGGCAGTCGGGGGCGTCCCTGGAATTTCTAGGAAATTTAGCAACAGGGCATCTCAATCTCGATCTCAGAGGTTATCCTGGCAAAGAGGGCGAGCCCGGCCGAGATAGAGCTGCAGATGAGCTTCCGACGACACCAAAGAATGGCGAAAGCGCAAGCTTCAAATTTGAAGGAGCTCCGACAGAGACATTTGAAGAATGTGCTCAGCGAAGAGCTGATGATTTAACTCGTCCTCGTGGTCGCGGTGATCGGCTTTCGGCTTACCGACGTTGCAACATCCTCCGAGTCACCTGCGAGAAGGAAGCAACCGATGGTGAATCTTTTCGCGGCTTGCCCGGTGGGCCAGGGCAGATGGGAAAGCAAGGTGGCTCTTCAGGAAAAGTTGTTCTCAAGATCAATGATATATCGAATTTACTGATCAAAGCTGTGGCGACACCTGGCGAAGGTGGTCCACAAGGAGTTGGTGGTCAAGGTGGTTCTGCACCGAATGTGGTGACACAGCCTGGATCCACGAGTTTTATTCCTCAATTAAAGACTTATCTCAATTGGCCTCAAGACATGTCTGATGAGGAAGTGATGCGAAGAATTGATCGCAGATGGGAGTATGCAAAACCATGTTCGTACCAGCCAAAGCATGGCCAGAATCTTGGCCAAGGCTTCACCGGAGAGTCACAGAATCCTCAGATGCAAGGCCCTCGTGGTGAAGTCGAAGACGTGATGGTATGGGAAAGTTCAGTGCAGGGATACCGCGCGATCAGGCCAACATTAGTTGAGCCTAAGTAAGTCACTCAAATCAATGGAGCGTTTCAAGAAAGCGCCCTCAGGCAAAGCAGTCACATGAATAACAAAGACTCTACCCAAGTGTTTTGAACACGTTGGATCTGAAGCTTAAGTCAGGAAACGACTAATTAAACAGATCCATTATTTTCTTAAGGATTTTCAAAACCAATAAGATCAGTCTCAAAATCCTCTCAAGTTTGGTCTTGTACGACCGATACACTATTAAGTTGGTAGTGTACGACATACGGACCTCCTTTCATGAAAATGTAGGAGGTCTTTGTTTTTTCAGAGCTCTGCCTGAGGGCAGACGGCGATGATGCAGATCTTGGTCCAGCTCTATTGAAAGATTTCCCTGTCTAAATTCTAACAGTGTCGAAAAGTGGCAAGATCTTTTACTTTAAGCCCTGCGCTTAATGGGAGAAGTGATGGCCGTTCAACGACAGAAAAACTCTGATTCCAAATTGGTTGTTTGCCTTCTTGCCGGACTCATTCTCGTCGCGGGTTGTTCATTCAAGAAAGATTCTGGCGATAAAGAAGATGATCAAAAGAATCTTCAAACGCGACAAGTGAAAGCGCTCTCAGTAGAAATATTTGAGGCAGAGGCCTTCCATAAGTTTAATAGCAAACTCAGTTGGCAGACTGATGAGTTTTGTATTCCAAATATCAAAAGAATCAATATGAAATCTGGTCTTGATGGTGGTGTTTTTATCTCTGATCAAGACAAAATGAATAGAGCAGTTGTCGATTTTAATTTAAATGAGGACACCGAGTACCAGTATATATTTCGCTGTCTCAACGACTCACGCGATATTTTTGATGTGGTGAATATTCGGACTCCGCGTGACTTAGTGGTTGAGGGCGTTGTAACTCTCAAGAAGCTTCGCCAGATTGGATTTTTAAAGAAGAATGTGATTGAAGTTTCGAGACTCGCAATACTAGATGATTCCAAATTAGAAATTACAGAAGGCCAAATCACGCTGAAATTTAACTCAGCAGCTTTTCATTCAGGTGCTAAAATCACTAATTTTGATGCAAGTGCCATAGAAAATAGATTAGTGAGTGCAATGAATCTTTACGGAAAGCCTGGCGCAGAAATTATTCTCAAAGGGAATAAGGCAACTGGGACACTCAATTTTGATTTGAGGGGATATCCAGGTGCACCTGGATTGCCGGGACAAGATCGGGCGGAGAGTGAGTTGCCGGAGCTCGCTGCCAACGGTGAGAGTGCTCAGTTTGAAATCAGCGGAGCGCCAGAAGATCTGGTGGTCAATTGTGTGCCTCGAGATTCTCGCCGAGAACCA
>JBKCXY010000104.1:0-2782 GCA_046315835.1 Pseudobdellovibrionaceae bacterium
AAAGGAAATCGGACGGAATTTCTGTTTCTTGTGTTGCAAGAAACAGAAATCACCAACGAACACGCAGATTTCACAAGGAAATGTTGGCTCTATTGAGGCGGTCGCAGAGACCAGGGACAGGATTTTGAGTCAGTTTGTGGAACGCTCAGGCTGTCGAAATTGTAGTTCATACAGTAAGTCTTACCAAAAAGGGCACCCGCTGAGACTGGAAAGGCCTCTGAGTGAGCTTTAGAACAAAAAATCGTGGCCTCAGATATGCAAAGATTTGGACAGTGTCTGAGGGGATTTTCCGAAGCCAAAGTCTTCGGGGGGATTTATGAGCCTGTTTAATGAAGCCATTCGATTGGGATTTGCCGTCACAGCACTGCTGCTCGTGGCTATGCTGACTAGCCAGCCGGGACAAAGCAAAATCTCGAGCCAATCCCCTTTCCGACAAATCGCATCTGCTGAGCCAACTCAACCCAGCTTCACTAAAAAAGAAGAAAAACAGAAACCATCAGAGCGGAAAAAAAAGAAAACTTCAAAACGAGTAGGAAGTTCCTACGAGCATCGTGAAGACCTGAACTGATTTCGTCACAACTTCATAGCTCTGATTAACTCTTTGAACACTTCGCCCCTTGCCACCCGTATAATATCCACCAAAAGTGTACTCAATTTTTCCCGATAACAAAGAGGCATTGGCACTAAAACCCAGCTGATCAACTCGGTCCCCTTGCCCGCGAACCAGTGCAGGGTCGGGATTGGGATGGGCTGAAAGATTCGTAAAAAGACCACCTCTGAATTTCAGTTTTTGGTTCCAAAGATACTGTCCACCCAGCGCTGCGTTCCAAAGTTCATTGTGCTGAATGGTCTCAGCCACCGCAGGCTCTTCTAGATCCCGATACTTCAGACGATGGTAGTGGGAGAGATCAAAACTAAAAAGCCATTTCCCGCTGGGCGCGAAAGCAATCCCCACAGTTTCTTTCATGGGAACCTTCATGCGGCTCTTGAGACTATCATAATTTGTGGTGGGCTGAGAGCTCGAGGTCGTATCGATAAAAGAATCCGAGTAGGAACCCTCCCCGGCAATGGGCAAAGCTGGCAAGCGAAGACTCAAGCCCCAGCGGAATCGCGGCGAAATTTCACGGTAATATCCCAGAATAGGAACCAGCGCATTTTGGAAATAATCTTTTTGTTCAGTATAGATTTTTTTGTCCGTTGAACTGACGTTGGTGATATCAGTGACCGACTTAGAAAGCGATCTTGCTGTGTAATACAAAGTCAAACCAAGACTTTCATTCGATGAGATTTTGCGCCCGATCCCCACGCCCACCCAAATCGATTCGTCCACCATCTCAAAAGCTGAGACAAAGTCAGCGCTCGATTTTATCTTCCCTTTAAAGCTCTCATAACTGGGCGTCACGATAGACAGGGCCAGAGTGTAGTCTTTCAAAAAGTCTTCATATCTCACCACGCTCCCAGTGGACGAGGGCCGCGCGCGAAAAAAACCTTGGTTCACTCGAAGACTTGCTTTCTCCAGAGACTCATCTTGGGCATAGCGAATATCAAATTTTTTATAAATTCCCACCGCTGCCGAAAAGCTCTGCCCCTCAAGAAAAGCGAGAGTCGCCGGATTGTACCAGGCTAAGGCCGAAGCGTCCGAGGTCAAAGCCGTGTAAGCTCCTCCCATTCCCGCGGCCTGATCACCGATCAAAATCGAATTGTAATTCCCGATCGCTGCCTTGGCCGAATGAAGACCAAAGAAAAAAAGAAGACTAAACAGAGGCAATCGCAAGATAACTCTCCACTTGAAGACTTGCTCCACCAATCAGGAATCCGTGCACATGGGGAATGGATGCTAATTGGGACGCGTTCTCAGGCTTGACACTTCCTCCATACAAAATCGGAGTCGCTGAACTGAAACCAAGTCCCATCAAAATACGATGTACTTCGCGGTGAGCTTCTTCCACCTGACCAAAGCTTGCAACTTTACCAGTGCCAATGGCCCAAACGGGCTCATAGGCGACGACGAGGGATTTTTGAGCGGACGCGAGCTTGAGCCCTTCACGTAATTGATGTTCAAGAACTTCCATCGTTCTCTCGCTTTCTCGCTCGGCCAAAGTTTCTCCGATACAGAAAACAGGAGTCACACCCTGCTCCTGCAGGAATTTCACTTTTTTCGCTAGAACTTCATCTTTTTCATGAAATAAAGAACGTCTTTCGCTATGCCCGACCAAAGCAACTTGCGCCCCCACTGACAGGCCGGCCGTCGCCGAATTTTCCCCGGTGAATGCCCCTTGGGCCTCAAAATGAATATTCTGAAATCCATACTGAATGGCGCTGGTTTTGAGTTTCTCTGAAACAGCCTCTAAACAGAAAGCCGATGGAAAAATCATCAGCTGATTTTTGGGCTTTATCTTTGAAACCTGATGAATAAGCTGATCACAAAACTCACGAGCTTCAGCGGGGGTTTTATGCAGTTTCCAATTGGCAGCAATAATTTTCATTCTAGCCTCGGTTCCTCGTCCTCAGGACCTCAAGTCCTGGCAAACGATCACCTTGTAAGTACTCCAGCGAAGCTCCGCCGCCCGTAGATATGTGGCTCATCTGAGCCGCATGACCAGAAGCTTCTGCCGCCGCCGCCGAGTCTCCTCCGCCAACGATTCTCAAGGAATCAAGACCTGCAAGGGTTTCAGCCACTGCAAAAGTTCCCTTTGAAAAAGCAGGGTTCTCGAAAACTCCCATGGGACCATTCCAAAAAACGGTCTTCGCTTCTTTTAAAGCTGTTCGGTACAACTGAATC
>JBKCXY010000105.1:0-5474 GCA_046315835.1 Pseudobdellovibrionaceae bacterium
CTTTTTTGGTTTGAACCAAAGTGCAAACTACATGACTTACACCCTGGTTTTCTGTGCGGTGTGGGGTATGGGTGGAGCTTTTATTTCTCTGTTCATCTCGAAGTGGATGGCAAAAAGAGCCATGGGTGTTCAGATCATTGATCAGAACGTCAGAGACCCTCAGCTTCGCGAAGTGGTGGAGATGGTTCACAACATGTCTCGCCGCGCGGGCTTGCCAAAAATGCCGGAAGTGGGTGTTTATGACAGTCCTGAAATCAATGCTTTCGCCACAGGCCCGAGTAAAAGTAATTCCCTCGTTGCGGTTTCAACCGGACTCTTGAGAGCCATGAACAAAGAAGAAGTCGAAGGCGTGATCGGCCACGAAGTAGCCCACATTGCGAACGGCGACATGGTGACCATGACCCTGATTCAAGGGATTGTGAATGCTTTTGTGATGTTCTTTGCTCGAATTTTAGCCAATGTGATTTCCTCACAAGTGGACGAGCGCTATCGTGGGATCGTTCACTTAGGTCTAGTGATCGTACTCGACATCGTGTTTGCGATCTTGGGATCCGTGGTCGTGAATTACTTCTCTCGACAGCGTGAGTTCAGAGCCGACCATGGTGGAGCTAAATATGCTGGCCGTGAAAAGATGATCGCAGGTCTAGTGAAACTGAAGAATCAGTTTCAAATGATTGAGCCTGATAATGGCGGCACAGCCACTCTGAAAATCTCAAACAAGTCTTCAGGCATCATGGCTTTGTTTAGCACTCACCCCTCCCTCGATGAGCGCATCCGCAGACTCGAAAGAGCGAGTATTTCTTAATTCAAATTAAAGGTTCCCTCGGGGCCCGAGGCGATGATCCAACTGGAAACTTCTGGATCTTGCCTCCCCCGACCGGGGATGGGTACACTATGAAGGATGAACTTAGTCCTTCGCCATTTTCTTCTTTTTATTGTGATCCCCCTCACTTCGATTGCGATCAGTTGCACTTCCACACGCAAAAAAGAAGATTTGATTGATTCCAGGTTCGAGAGCCAGCTGATGCTTTATAAAAAAGCACGCCAAGAGCGAAACACCAATCCCGAACAGGCTTGCGATGTTTTTTCAAGATTGAGCCGCGAAGAAAATTTTCCTCTAAAGAGTTTGGCCTCATTACGTTCGCAGTTCTTCTGCAAAAGCGAAGATGTGAAGGCAAAGCCTAACCTAGAAGCTGAACCCTGGTTGAATTTTTTAGATCTTGAAAAAGAGCTCTACTGGGCTGAGCGCAGCGGCGATTCTCTTCGCCTCGCAAAAGCTCTTCTGAGAAAGTCACAAGTCTCTGATCGAATCCGAGATAAGGTGGCCTTTCTTCAGCGCGGCTTGATTGAAGCGAAAAAAACCGAAGACAAATCTCTTCAAGCTGAAATGGAAGAAAGACTTTTTAAGTTTGCACCAAGGCTCATGGGGAAAATTGAAAAGAGAGACTACTACCGCGTTGGCGTTGATTTGATTTACCAGCGTCAGTTTCAAGAGGGGCGAAGCTACCTCCAAAAGGTTTTTGAAAATGAGGAATTGAGCTTTGATGAAAGATATCAAGCGCAGAGAGCCTATCGCAGTTCCTACAAAACAGAACTCAAACGAAATGACCACATCATTGCAGCCCGAAAACTCAATCGCTGGCTCGAGAAGATGGGGCACCCCTCAAGGCATCATGAAGCCGCACTCATTTTAGCTCGAGCCTTATGGACTGAAGGCGATCGCACTGAAGCTCAAAAAGAGCTCGACCGCGCTGAAAAAATTCTGAAGAAACGAGTTCCACTGGATGAAATCTATTTTGTGCGTGGGAAAATGGCCGAAGAAGTGGGCGATTATGCGAAAGCCATTGAAATGTACGCCGTGGGCGAAAAGAACAGCAACCCGAGAACCTCGCACCACGAGCGCGTCCTCTTTGCCAAAGCCTGGAGCTTGAGAAAATTGCAAAGATACTCAGAAGCTGCCGAGAGCCTTCAAACCCTGAAAACGGAGAGCACCGATCCCTTTGATATCAACCGCTATTCGTTTTGGTTAGCGAGATCTTTAGTTCAATCTGGAAAACAACAAGAAGCTCAACAGGAATTGGAATGGCTCACGGTCAATGACCCTTTGGGTTTTTACGGACTGGTGGCTCATCGTGATTTGAATCGGGACCTCCCCCCCTTGGCACTGAAGGATGAAGATGTCACTTTTCATCAAGTGCGCAGCATTCCCGACAGCACAGATCAGTATTTACGAGCTCTCATTTTTGTCGAAGAGAACGAAGTTCTTGAAAGATTTCTTCTCAATCAAACACAAAATCTCAAATCTGATAAAACGAAAAACCCGGAGCAGTGGCTTTATTACCTCAAAGCTTACGCCCGCGGCGGCCTTTTCCTCCCCTTATTTTCTCAGATGGGAACTCTCGAACCAAGCCTGCGTGCCGAAATTCTAAAGCGAGATCCTGAACTGCTCTTCCCCAGAAAATTTGCAGAATTGATCGAAGAAAATGGCGAAAGATTCAATGTCCGACCAGAACTCATGCTTTCGATTATTCGCCAAGAGAGCGCTTTCAATCCGTTTGCACGAAGTCCGGCCGACGCCATGGGACTGATGCAAGTTCTTCCCAGCGTGGCCAAAGCTCATGAAAAGCACACGGGCATCAAAGTGGAAAACTTTGAAGATCTCTTCAAACCTGAAATTAATATTCCTGTGGGCGCCTCTCTGCTGAATCAATTGCAGCGCCGATACCGCGGACAGTTCTTGCTGACCGCTGCCGCCTACAACGCCTCAGAACGAGCCATCGAAGGTTGGCTTAAAACGAGACTCAAAGAAGACCCTTTGGAGTTCATTGAGGACATCCCTTACGAAGAGACTCGTGGTTACGTGAAACTCGTTTTACGCAACTTTATCTTCTATAAGCGCTTAAAGCAGCCCAATCAGTCCATGCCCTTTCCTCAATGGTGTTTAGAAGATTTGCAGTCCGTGAGAAACTCGACAACAGGCACCGCTCGTCTCGATGCGAAACCTGAGTCTATTCAATAGGTTAGAATCTTTTTTCCCATTCTAGGACTGGCCCCCCGATTGCTTTACTTAAAGGCATCGGAGGCCCTATGACTAGCCCTACCAAGTGGATCTTAGGAACAACTGGATTTTCTCTCATCCTGGGAGCCGCTCTTGCTTTTGCTTGGTCAGGCCCTACTCAAACCGACCTCTCTTCAAAGTCTCAAAAAAGTTCATCAAAGCGACCTTTAGAATTAGGGAGTTCGTCTGAAACAAAAAAGTCGATCGACAAAGAAGCTCAAGTGGCGATGAACGACCCTGCTCTCAACCAAGCTTGGGGCATGAAAAAAGCCGAAGCCGCTAAAGCTTGGGAAGTCTCTCAAGGCAATAGGAATATTGTCGTGGCTGTGATCGATACCGGTGCCGATGTGAACCACGAGGATTTGGCGAGCAACATCTGGACGAATCCTGGTGAGTCTGGAAACGACGCTTTCGGAAACAATAAAGCAAACAATGGGAAAGACGATGATAATAACGGCTACATTGATGATGTTCATGGCTGGAACTTTGTGAGCGACAACAATGACCTGAAAGACAATCACGGACATGGAACCCACATCGCTGGAATCGTCGGCGCTCAAGCCGGCAATGGAAAAGGAATCGCGGGCGTTGCTCCTCAAGTGAGCTTAATGGTTTTGAAATACTTTGACCCTAAACATCCCCATGCCGACAACTTGAAAAACACGATTAGAGCCATTGAGTACGCAGTGAAAATGAATGCTCAAATCATCAATTATTCAGGTGGGGGAACGGAATATTCCCAAGAAGAGCACGACGCTGTGAAATTAGCTCAAGAAAAAGGAATCCTCTTCGTTGCCGCAGCTGGAAACGAAAGATCGAACTCTGACAAACACAAGTACTACCCTGCAGACTATGGCCTGACGAATGTTATTTCTGTGACCGCGATCGATCAGGGAACAGAAGTTCTGGCCTCCTCAAACTGGGGTGTTGAAACTGTGGACCTCGCAGCTCCTGGACAAAACATTTTATCCACTCTTCCGAACGACACTTATGGGATTATGACAGGAACTTCGCAAGCCACAGCTTTCGTCACTGGTGCTGCTGTTCTTTTGATGGCTCACCGAGATTTCCCATCACCTGAAGAAGTGAAGAAATACATTCTGTCGACGGGAGACTCGAACACAAGCCTCATCGCAAAAACGAAAACCAATCGAAAGTTGAATCTTTATAAAGCTCTCACCATGCTGGATGTGGGAACGACGATCACAGGGGTTGTTGCAGCAAATACTTTTAGTGCTCCACGATTTGTTTCGAGTGAAACAGTGAGCCTGCAGGGCAATGCTGGCGACTTGGCAAATTTCAGCAAATCACTGATGCAAAGAGCTCATAGAACAGCGGACTTTGAAGATCCGTCGAACTGATCACTGAACAGATCAGGCAAACTAACAGATCAGTAAAAATCAGAAGGACTGATACGGCCCTTAAAGAAAATGGTCATCCCCACAGTGAGAAACAACAGACTGGCTCCGATGCCTGCCATGTTTCTCAGGCTGGGATTACTCATTCCAATCAAAATAAAAAGAAGCCCGAGGGACCAGGGGGCGACTTTTCGCACTCTCTCCCAGTTCACTTGAGCTAAGGTTTCTTGCAAATTTCTCATCCACACTTGCTCATTGGCCTTGGCTTTGAATTTTCTCAGAAGAACCTGGTGAAGCATTTTCTCGCCCAATTCATCATGGGGCTGGGCTTCTTTGAGATTCTGATACTTCTTGAGAGCATAAGGCAGAGCTTGCAAATCCTCACATTGATCGACAAAAGAGAGGTGTTTTTGCATATTGGTATAATCCGCCAGAATTTCTTTCCAAGCTCGGTTCAAGCTCGGAAGAGCCCCTAAGGCCTGGTCCCCAGCGATCTCACCGAACTTATCCATGATCACTGAACAGGACACACATTCCACATTGTTCTTTGGATTGGCCGTTTGACATTTTGGACATGCCCGCAAAGCCTCTGGGTTTTGCTCGACTTTCAAGGACTTGGCGATTTCAACAGGAGTCCGCTGAACGATCTTGGTTTCGATCTTCGCCAGATTTTCTGGAGGAAAAGAAAAACTAAACTCCGTCTTACAGCCTGAGCAGCAAAACTCGGGTTGGGAACTGTGAATCTCGCGCGAGTCGATGCGGAATAACTTCGAGCATCCCGGGCAGCGAACATTGAAATGCATCCACAAGTTTGCACCTTGCACCATTCCATGGCCAGAGGTCTTTTTATCCCCGGGCTCGTCCTGCTTCTTGAGTTCTCGTTCAGTTTCCATCATGCTCAATCTCATCATGAGTAAAATTCAGTTTTTTTTCAAGCACTATTGGATGCCTTTTTTAAGTGGAGTTTTGATCGGGACTTCTTGGATTCCACTTCCTCCCTCTTGGAATTTTATCGCTTGGGTTCCACTCTTCTACTGGCTGATGTCGGAAGATCGCAC
>JBKCXY010000106.1:0-7589 GCA_046315835.1 Pseudobdellovibrionaceae bacterium
CGCGCACACCGCTGGACACCACGAGGGTGAGTGAGGCCACCGCCAAAATCTGCGCTGTGATCATGGAATCATGGGAATCAAATCGCCCTCGCTCAAACATCAATTCCACCAAAGGCCGAGCGAGAAAATACAATCCCGCTGCGGCAGCGAGGCCGATAAAAAGATTGATGCGGAAAAAGCGATTGGCTGTGGCAATCATTTCTTGTTTCTGATTCTGAACCCACAAGGTCGAAAGCGTTGGCAGCAAAGCGGTGCCGAGGCTCACGCTCACAATCGACAATGGGAACTCCAGCAAACGATCGGCATAGTAAAAATAAGAGTTGGAACCTTCTCCGAGTGAGGATGCAAAGTGACTGTTCACAATCGTTGTAATTTGGAGAACCGCTGTACCGAGAATCCCGGGCCCCATTTTTTTTAAAACTTTTTGAGAGTCAATGTTGGACCAATTCCACTGCCACCTCGGTAAGTATCCGCGACGGATGAGTGCCGGAATCAAAAATCCCGCTTGAACCACACCGCCGACGACCACAGACCAAGCCATGGCTTGGCCATCAAAGCCCTGCCACTCTTTTGGAAAAAAAATTCCAACAATAATACAGATATTCCAAAGAGCCGGCCCAAACGCCGGCAGAGCAAAAGTACCGAGTGCGTTGAGAATCCCCATAAAAAACGCATAGGTGCTTACAAGGAAAATGAACACGAACATAATTCTCGTCATCGCGATTGTAAGCTCTAGCTTACCTGGAATTTCCGCATAAACTGGATCTGTCATTAATTGGACAATCGGACCTGCGAACGCCACCCCAAGAACAGTGATCAAAGTTAAGAGAAGCAGCAACAGAGTATAAAAACTATTGACCAGATTTCGAGATCGCACCCCTGTGGGATCCCCTTCGCGAGTTTCGACAAAAACGGGGACAAAACTGACGGCGAGGGAACCTTCACCCAAGAGCCTTCGAAACAGGTTCGGAATACGAAAAGCCACGGTCCAAGCATCAGTCACTGTTTTTGAAAAAAGGGCTGCAAAAGCGATGTCCCTCAGCAAACCTAAAACCCGGGATGTCAGGGTCCCCATAGCCATGGCCGCCGCCGAGCCCACAAGACTTGAGCTTTTCTCTCTGTGAGAGTGGCTATCTTTCGGATTTTCTTGATTATTTTTGTGTTGCATCAAAGATGTGCCTATGTTACCTATACCGGTCTTTGTTTATGAAACAAAGCCCCATAAAAGGGCTTTTAAAAAGATTACTGTGGAGGATACCCCTTGGCAAATCATAAGTCGGCGGCAAAAAGAGCTCGTCAAGCCATCAAGAAGAACGCTCGTAATACAAAAGCTGAAAATGCAGTGAAAACTTTCGAAAAGAAAGTGGTTAAAGCCATTGAAGCAAAATCTAAAGAGCTGCCAACTTTCTTGAAAGAATACGTTGCTAAAGCAATGTCTGCGGTCAGCAAAGGCGTTTACAAAAAAGAAACGATCTCTCGCAAAATTTCTCGCTTGTCAGCTCGCGCTCACGCGGCTCTCAACAAGTAATTAATGCCGGAGTTCTTCTGAAGAGGACCGTGACGACACAAAGGTCCTCACTTCGCGCTTTTTATCAAATTTGAGATTTTCAAAGGAAAAACCCAAGATGTATTGACCGTCTTGGGTTCTTTCATTTTTAAGTTCGGCACGGACTGAAACAAAGGATCCACCGGGGATCTGAAAACTGAGAACAAAGGGACGCTCCTTCATCGGCGCCTGCGCCGTGGAAACACTGATTCCCCCTTCGCCGACCTCAACACCATCTGCGACAAAATAGTCCCCATTGACCAGTACACCGACTTTGCGGGGAAACTTACGACGAGGAAACTTTCTATTCTGTTGGATCTTCGGTCCCATCACATGCCTTATCGGCCTAAGTGGGCATTCTCTCGACAGGACTTTGGGCTGTTTGATGAAGTGAGCACGCTTTGAGAACGAGATTCTCAAGCCAGATGTGGGTCGAGAGCGGCGATGATTTCAAAGCCTTATCTGTCTCTGCCAAGAGCACGAGACACTGTTCAAGACGCTTATTGGTCCAAAACTTGGCCTGTTTCACGTAGTCATTCAAATAGTAAGCAGGGACCCCTGCAAATGTGGCGAGCTTTTGACCGGCAAATCCTTGTTCCATCCCCTCGCGGATCAGGAGCAAAATTCGCATATGCCTGGCAATCAATGACACAATCCCTATTTCTGACTGCCCTTGATCCAACAAGTGCACGAGCTGCAAGAGAGACTGCACTTTGTCTCCAGCTGCCAAACGATCGGTGAGATCAAAAACACTCTCTTCTCGCTTCCGAGAAACCGCTTGGGCCACGTCCTCAAGCTCCACTCGTTTTTTCTCGCCGACAAAATCAGCCAGCTTTCGAATTTCAGCTTCAATCTCAGAAAGCTGATTTCCCACCAGGCGATGGATCAATTGCACGGCCTCATCACTCATCGTGAGTTCATAAGCTTTACCAATGTGGCGAATCCAGCCTGGGATCTGATTCTCGAAAGGTTTTTTAAATTCCACCATTTCGGCAGCTTCTGAAAGCAGACGAAAGAATTTTCGTCGCTTATCGACTTTATGACCCACAAGAAGAAATACAGTGCTTGTCACAGGGGTCGTGATCAATGGCTCGAGCTCTTCCCAGTCCTTATCTGAGAGGTCTTGCACTTCTTTCAAGATCACCACCCGGCGAGTGGCCATCATCGGGAGAGTTTCCACTTCATCGCGAACTCGAGACATCTCAACGTCGCCCGCATAGTACGAAGAAAAATTAAAATCGGCAGCTCCGCCATGCAAAGCGCAGACTTTCAAATACTGAACCGCCTGTTGAATTAAATAAGGCTCATCGCCAAAGAAAATATAAAGCGGCTGGAATTCTTGAGTTTCCGTCGCTTTTTCGATGCGGCTATAAAGTTGTTGTGGCTCTAATTGTGGCATTAAAAATTCTCAGTTAAACGGTCATGGGCCTCAGACATCATTTCCAAAGCCATGGCATCGATGTTTTGCCTTCGAGCCGAAAGATTGTAAAGTGGATTCACCGTGTTAAGCCCAGCAGCTGTGACTTGCGGGGCAACGTAAGTTCTTTCCCCGCTAAACTCTTGACTCCACAAAGTCACAAGATCTGACTTTCTTTTCAGCGTGACTTTCGCTTTCATCAAAATACGAAATTCTGAAGCCAGGACCGCTCCCGTGGGAAGATCCCGCGTCGAAGGGGCACCAGAAATGTATTTGAGCTCGATGATCTCGCCCTCGACCAGAGCTTCTGAAACTTCAGGCACTGAGACTCGAGCAATTCGACTGCGCTCAAATTCGGTGATGAGCGCATTGGTAAAGGAAGTTTCAATCCCAGGCTCCGGGGTGCGATTTTTAAAGATAGGAATCGTGATTTGCTTGTATCCCATGGGGAGAGTCCGGTCAGGAGCGCCCAAATTATAAGCACATCCCCACAGGCCCAACGCCACGAGCAAAAGAGAAAACTTCCATTTCTTTCGATCAATCTTTGGGTACATTGATTTCATGGCCTCAGAATACAATGTTTTAGCTCCTGGTCCAGTGAATCTCCATCCGAAAGTGAGAGAATCTTTAGCTTGGCCAATGATTCACCACCGGACCCCGGAATTTGATAAAATATTGAAGCAGGTTCTGACGCGACTAAAAAAAGTTTTTCAGACAGAGCAGGATTGCTTTCTTCTCTCTGGCACTGGCAGCGCCGGCATGGAAGCGCTTTTGGTGAATACTTTAGCTCCCGGTGATGAAATACTTGGCATTGATTCTGGAAAGTTTGGCGAGCGCTGGTGTGAAATGGCCAAAGTGTACGGCGGGAAACTCACGGTGCTTAAAACCGAATGGGGAAAGGCCGTGGACCCCGAAGCGGTCCGTACCCACTTAAAAAACCATCCGCAAACTAAAATCGTGATGACCCAAGCTTGCGAAACGAGCACAGGAGTTTTGCATGATATCCAGGCCATCGGAAGCATCGTGGCCGAACACCCCGAGTGTTTGTTTTTGGTCGATGGAATTACAGCTCTGGGCGCAGTCAACCTGCCCATGGATGCTTGGAAAATTGACGGTTTGGTGGGTGGCTCGCAGAAAGCATTTATGCTTCCCACGGGGCTGACACTTTTTTCTTTTTCACAAAAAGCGTGGAAGAAAATCGAAAAAAATCAGCAACCACGCTTTTATTTTGATATCCGCAAAGAGCGCAGTGCCAATCAAAAGGGCGAAACTTTTTTCTCTTCCAATGTGACTTTGATTCGGGCTCTGAATGTGGTCCTTGATCTGATCGAAGAGAAAGGACTCACAGCGCTGTTTCAAGAGATTGAATCTCGGGCTCAGTTTGTTCGTAAATATGCCCTGAAAATGGGCTTTTGTTTGTACGCGACCAGGCCTTCACCATCTCTGACCGCGCTGGTTGTTCCTGCGGGCGTGGACAGCCAAACCTTACGACTGAGGCTTGAGGAAAATCATGCCACCACGATCATGGGGGGCCAAGATCAAGCCAAAGGAAAAATCATTCGCATCGGTCATATGGGCTACATTACTCCGGCGCAGCAGCTTCAACTGATGGTGAATCTTTGTTGGGAGCTTGAGAAACTCACCGGGAAAGTGTTCCCTTCTGAGCAAAAAACAGCTTGGGAATCCGAGATGCGAAGGGACTTGGGCCTATGAATCTGGATCGAAAAAATATTCTCATCACGGATAGATTCACCCCAGAAGCTTTGATCACTTTGAATCAACAAAAGTTTTTTCAAGTGGAAAAAACTCTCACTCCCGATCTTGCTCAAACGGATCTGTCTTCGACCCATGGATTGATTATTCGCTCAAAAACCCACATTACCAAAGTGATTTTCGCGCGAGCGAAGAAGCTCCAAGTGATCATCACCGCCACCAGTGGTTTCGATCATATTGATCTGGAAGAGGCTAAAAAATGGGGAGTCACTGTCATGCACACGCCCGCGGCCAACGTGGAAAGTGCCACTCAGCTCACCTGGTCCCTGGTGCTTGCCTGCAGCCATCGCTTGCGAGACAACTTGCAGGCGACCAAGACCGGCGAGTGGAACCGCGATCTCTTGGTGGGACACGAGCTCTATGGCAAAACATACGGCATTGTGGGCCTTGGACGAATTGGTTCACGGGTCGCAGAAATTGCTCAAGCTTTTGGAATGAAAGTGATCGCTTTTGATCCTTACATCGAAGATGGCATGTACCGCGAAGTGGGTGCCGAACGCGTGGCCTATGAGGAACTCCTCAAGCGCAGCGATGTTTTGAGTTTTCACGTTCCTAAAACCAGTGAGACTTTGAAGATGCTCAATCGCTCGCATTTTGAATACATCAACCGCGGAATAATTCTTGTGAACACTTCGCGGGGCGGAGTGATTTCTGAAATGGATCTCTTTGAGGCTTTGGAGCAAGGCTGGGTGGGTGCCTGTGGCCTGGATGTCTATGAGAAAGAGCCTCTTCCGAAGGACCATCGTCTGTTTAAATTTGCTCAAGTTGTGGGCACAGCCCATGTGGGCGCTAATACTCATGAAGCTTTCGCGAAAGCTTCTGAGCAAGCAGCCCTCAAAATGATTCGCTTCTTTGTGGATGGGACGACTTCTGACACGCTTCCCCCAAAAGCCACGTGGTATGGTGCTGTGCCGCCCTGGAAAACTTCCGAGTAAATTTTTAAAATGTCTTGAATGATCATGTCATCTTTGGGAAGCTCTTTCCGCTATGTCAGGTGTTGTTGTTGTCGGAGCCCAATGGGGCGATGAAGGTAAAGGGAAGATCGTTGACGTGTTTTCTGCGAAAGCAGACATGGTGGTCCGCTATCAAGGCGGAGCCAACGCCGGTCACACTCTCGTCGTCAATGGTGAAAAAACAGTTCTCCACTTGATCCCTTCGGGAATCCTTCACCCTGACACTCAGTGCGTGATCGCTGCAGGGGTTGTGATTGATGTTGAAAGCCTTTGGGAAGAAATTAAAAAACTCAAAGCCAGCGGCTATCTTCAAAATCCAAAACAGTTGGTGATCTCAGAAAGTGCCACGATCATTCTCCCCTATCATAAGCTTCTCGATGCGGCTCGTGAGAAGTCTTTGAGTCATGAAAAGATTGGCACCACTGGAAAAGGCATTGGCCCTGCTTATGAGGACCGAGCTTCTCGGAGAGCTTTGGTTCTTGGGGATATTTTCGACACTGAAAACCTCGATAAAAAATTGACTCTGGCTCTGTCCGAAAAAAATGCTTTGCTTGAAAAGGTTTATAACGAAAAACCTTTTGAAAAAGCGGAGCTCCTTAAAAAACTCAAAGCCATGGCGGAAGAACTGGCTCCGTATCGCTCAAAAGACGTGTCGGTGACGGTCCACAAAGCGATCAAGTCTGGAAAACAAGTCTTGTTTGAAGGCGCTCAAGGAACACTCTTGGATATCCTGCATGGAACTTATCCTTACGTGACTTCTTCCAGCACGGTGGCCGGCTCTGCTTGCATCGGCACAGGTGTCGGCCCCACCAGCATTTCCAAAGTGATTGGTATTTTTAAAGCTTACACCACTCGCGTGGGCAGTGGGCCGTTCCCCACGGAACTGAAAGACGAAGTGGGGGCCAGAATCCAGAAAGAAGGCCATGAGTTTGGCTCAACCACGGGGCGAGCTCGCCGTTGTGGCTGGTTGGATCTTGTGGCTCTCAAATATGCGATCCGAATTAATGGGCTTACAAATTTGGCTTTAATGAAGTTGGATGTTCTGACTGGCTTTGATCGGATTGGGATCTGCACAGGCTATAAGCTCGACGGTGAGATGATCCAGGAATTCCCCAGCAACGCTGCTGAGCTTGAACGCATTGAGCCCGTGATTGAGTACTTCCCAGGCTGGAAAGAAGACATCAGTCGAATCAATAGCTTAAAGGACCTTCCCCGTAACTGTACGAACTACATCGACTTCATCGGTAACCAAGTTGCCACCCCCATTGACGTCATCAGCGTCGGCCCCGGCCGCGAGCAAACCCTTTGGGTGAAGCCTCTTTTTAATAAGTAATTTTTCCTCAAATTCCTGAAATGCCGCATCTTTCAGCGAATGAAGAAAAGGCGTTGACACTAACTCCAAAATCTAACAAATTGCTGACTCGTTTTTACGTGACTCGCTAGCTCAGCCGGTAGAGCACTTCACTTTTAATGAAGGGGTCGATGGTTCGAATCCATCGCGAGTCACCAACTAGGGTTCCCATCGTCTAGTGGCCTAGGACACCTCCCTTTCACGGAGGATACAGGGGTTCAAATCCCCTTGGGAACGCCAACTTTCTTTCCGACATTAATTTAAGATGCTCTATGGTACTGCCGCAGCTTCTCTCGAATAGAATCAAGTTTTGATTTTAAATCTTCACGCTCAAAACCATTTGGAAACAAGATAAACTCTGGCCTTACGCCAAGAGCCTCGGCCAGCAATATTGCCCGCTCTTCGCCAAGATGAGACCGACCACTTTCGATATTGGATATATTGGCAGCCGCCATTCCTGTAACTTCAGAAAGAATTTTTTTGCGTCCAACCTTTTTTCAAACGAAGCTCTCTCACGCCTTCACCAGGGCTTAAAACGTATCTTGATTT
>JBKCXY010000107.1:0-9418 GCA_046315835.1 Pseudobdellovibrionaceae bacterium
ATTCTTGCCAGTGGCTTGTATCCCAGCGACTCCGCTTTTTCTCGTGACATTAACAAGAGCATGGCTGCTCCATCGGTGATCGGACAGGCATTCCCTGGCGTGATCGATCCCGTTTTCTTATCAAAGAAGGGTTTAAGTTTCCCCAAAGCTTCCATGGTCTGACTTTCCCGAGGACCAATGTCCTCCATTAAGGTTTCTGTGTAGTCAGGTCCTAGCGGAAAAGGGATCACTTCATCTTTCATACGGCCCTCTTTCCAAGCTTTGGCCGCGAGCTGATGACTTCTGAGAGCGAACTCATCTTGAGCTTTTCTCGAGAGTCCCCACTCTTTCGCGAGAATTTCAGCTGTCTGCCCCATATTGATGCCAACAAAAGGATCCGTCAGCCCCTGCATCACAGAGATCACCGGAAAGTAAGCATCTTTTTGATTCGATGTCAGCAGCGCTTTGATTTGTTTTAAGTCCGCTTTGAAAAGCTGAAATAAAAGTGGCAATGCCTGAGAAGGACCTTTGGCTGCAAATAATTTTCCAAACAAATCTTGAAATTTCTGCGGCAAAAGCACTGGCAACTGAGACATATTCTCTGTTCCGCCAGCAAGAATTGTATCCATGGTCCCTGAACGAATTTTTTCAAAGCCCTGACTGATACTTTCTAAAGCTGATGCACAGTTTCTGTGCACTGTATAAGCTGAAGTTTTTTGAGGAATGCCTGCATTCAAGGCAACCACTCGCGAAATATTCACTGCATCCGCAGGATTCCCTGTGTTTCCGATGATGATTTCATCCACTTCTTGCACATTTAAATTGGTGCGAGCGATGAGCTCTTTGAGTGCCACTTTCCCAATTTCTGCGGGATGTGTTTTCGCAAGTTTTGTTCCTGATTTCGCAAAAGGAGTTCTCAGTCCTTCAACGATAACCACATCTCGAGATGATTTTGCAGAAGACGATTGTGTTTGCGCCATAAGATGTCCTTCCTCGATGTTATGTAACCCCGAAATAGTACAAAGCTTTTCCAATCTTGAGAAAGGATCTTTTGCGCCCTATGCCCTCCTGCATTAGTCTGTGCACATTGTGACACATATCGACTCGACCTCCATAGAGTTCTAGCTTTAAATTTGGTGAAGCTCACCTTTAGGTTCAACCACATCCCGTGGCAGAGAAAGAGAGATTTGAATTATGGCAACGAGTAACTCCAACACGACCTCGAATAACTTGGATCAAGAGGCCCTTCACTTTCACCAATTTCCAAAGCCCGGAAAAATTGAAATTCTCTCCAGCAAACCCTGCAACACCGAGAAAGCTCTTTCTCTCGCTTACTCACCCGGCGTTGCAGCCCCTTGCCGAGTGATCGCCAAAGATCCCGACAAAGTTTATGACTACACTGCCAAGGGAAATCTTGTTGCCGTGATTTCGAATGGAACCGCCGTGCTCGGCCTGGGCAACATCGGCCCCCTCGCTTCCAAGACCGTGATGGACGGAAAAGGAATTCTGTTTAAACAGTTTGCTGGCATTGATGTCTTTGACATCGAAGTTTCTGCGACTGATGTGGACGAATTCTGCAGAGCTGTTAAGGCTCTCGAGCCCACCTTCGGCGGAGTGAACCTCGAAGATATCAAAGCTCCTGAATGTTTTGAAATCGAAGAACGCCTCAAAAGAGAAATGAAAATCCCCGTGTTCCACGATGATCAACACGGAACCGCCATCATCTCAGGTGCCGCCATGATCAACGCTTGCCACATCACGGGACGAAAACTCAGTGATCTCAAAATTGTCATGAATGGCGCAGGCGCCAGCTCCATTGCTTGTGCGAAAATTTTTGTAAGCCTTGGCGTGAAGCGCGACAACCTCATCATGTGTGATTCAAGTGGCGTGATCTATCGTGGCCGTAAAGAGGGAATGAATAAATACAAAGAAGAATTCGCAGCTCCCAGCGAAGCACGCACTCTCACTCAAGCCCTTCATGGCGCTGATATGTTTGTGGGTCTTTCTGTCGCAGGTGCCGTGACCGCTGAGATGCTCAAACCCATGGCGAAAAATCCGATTGTTTTCGCCATGGCTAATCCGGATCCGGAAATTCTTCCACCTGAGGCTCGCGCCGCACGTCCTGATGCCATTATCGCTACGGGCAGATCTGACTTTCCTAACCAAGTGAATAACGTCTTGGGATTCCCATCCATCTTCCGAGGGGCCCTCGACACTCGCGCGACCATGATCAACGAAGAAATGAAATTGGCCGCAGTTCATGCTCTTGCAAAGCTCGCGCGAGAAGATGTCCCAGAAAAAGTCTCGGCCGCCTATGGTGGAAAGAGTTTTAAATTTGGACCTGATTACTTGATTCCAAAACCTTTCGATCCCCGAGTCCTGATGTGGGTGGCTCCTGCCGTGGCGAAAGCATCTATGGAATCCGGAGTGGCTCGAAAAAAGATTGAAGATTGGGAAAAGTACCGCGACTCTTTGGAAGCTTATCAAGGACCTGAGAAAGTTTTCATTCGCTCTGCGATCAACAAAGTGAGATTCAATTCGGAAACTTCAGGCACAGGTCTTCCTCGCATCGTTTTCCCAGAAGGATCCAGCAGTAAAATCTTAAAGTCTTTAGCCACCATCGTGGAAGAAAGAATCTGCCAGCCGATTTTGCTGGGTTATCCTGACCGCGTTCGCGAAAAAATCTCTTCGCTGAATCTCGAGATCCTGAAAGATATCCCAGTGATCCACCCCTCTTCCCATCCCAAGTTTAAAGCTTATGCAGAAGAACTTTGGAAGCGGCGACAAAGAAAAGGTGTGACGTTAGGTGAAGCTGAAAAACTGATGAGTGATCCCAATTATTTTGCCAGCATGATGGTGGCCCAAAATGATGCTGATGGACTCGTCACCGGATCCACCATGAAGTATGCCGAGGCTGTAAAGCCCGTGCTTCAAACCATTGGTGTGGCCAAAGACGCCGTGGCCGCAGGCCTGAACATTGTGCTTTTGGAAGATCGGTTTCTATTGCTGTTAGATACCACGGTCAACTTTGATCCCTCCGCAGAGCAGCTTTCGACCATGGCTCTTCAAGCCGCTCGGGTCATGGAATATTTCGGGCAAAAACCAAGAATTGCCATGCTTTCATACTCAAATTTCACTGGATCCGAAGGCTCCCCTGCTAAGATGCGGAAAGCGGTGGAATTGGTTAAAGCAAAACGACCAGATTTGATGGTTGATGGGGATATGCAGGCCGACACCGCTGTTAATTCTGAGATCATGAAACGCATTTTTCCCTTTTGCGAACTCGACGAGAGTGCTAACATTTTATTATTCCCGAACCTTGAAGCAGCAAATATTGCTTACAAACTGCTTCAACAACTGGGAAAAGGAGAAGTTATCGGCCCCTTTTTGTTGGGTGTACGTCGATCAGCTAACGTCCTCCAGCGCACCACGACTGTGGATGCCATCGTGAATTCTGTCGTTCTCACAGCCCTTGAAGCTCAGTATCTCATCGAAAGGAGAAAAAACCGCTAATCGATGAATAGAGCGATCATTAAAACCTCAGATCGAGTGATTGTGGTAGGAGTAGGACTCAAAACAGAGCCCACTTCTGAAATTAAAGAAAATCTCATTGAACTTGAAGAGCTTGTTCGTGCCGCTGGCGGTGATGTAGTGGGCTCCGTCGTCCAAGTCCTGCAAAGCTGGAACCCAGCGACACTGATCGGCACAGGCAAAGTCGAAGAAGTGAAACAAATGGTCGTGGACTCCGAAGCCAATCTCGTGGTCCTTGACCACCAATTGTCAGGGGTTCAAGCCAGAAACTTAGAGACAAGCATTGGCTGCAAGATCATGGATCGCAACCAAATTATTCTCGATATCTTTGCCCAAAGAGCACAGACTTATGAAGGAAAACTTCAAGTAGAACTTGCACAACTTCTCGATCAGCTTCCGCGCATGATCGATGCCTGGATGGGCTCTCTCTCTCGTCAAGGGGGCGGAATCGGCACCCGAGGTCCTGGAGAAACGGCCCTCGAAAATGACCGCCGTCGCATTCGCGAAAAAGTCTCTCTCATCAAAAAGAAATTAGAACTGGTTCGAAAAAACCGAGCTCAACACCGAAACTCACGGAAACGTTCAGAGATCCCGAGCTTTGCCTTGATTGGATATACAAACTCAGGAAAAAGCTCACTCCTCAATCGCCTGACGGGAGCTCAAGCCTTGGCCAAGAACCAAGTCTTTGCAACCCTGGACCCCACAACGCGCAAGATTTTTCTCGCTGATGGCCCACCTGCTGTTGTTACCGACACCGTGGGATTTATTCGAAAACTTCCTACTCAGTTGATTGAAGCCTTTAAAGCAACACTTGAAGAAAGCTCCGAAGCCGACGTGCTCTTACATGTGATTGATTTATCCTCGCCCAATATGCAAAGACAGATCGAAGTCGTGGAAGATCTTGCGAAAGATTTTGGCTGGGAATCTAAGAAAATCATCCATGTGTTCAATAAATCAGACGCGGCCCCTGTTGAAAGACAGTTTCAAGTGAAACACTTTCCCCGCGTTTTTGTCTCGGCGCTGACAGGACAGGGGATCGATCAGCTCAAAAAAATGATGGCCGATAGCATTTCCGCCATGCAAGAGGACGTGGAGCTCTATTTCCCACGCAAAGAGGAGTATAAAATCTATGACCTTGGTCGCGAAACTCGAATCGTTCGCCGGGAACAGGGCAGTGAAGGCACTGTCTGCTACGCACAGATGACCCCGACCTTGATCACCAAGTGGAAAGACTATTTAGCTAAGTAAAATTTTGACCGAAGAGCGCAACAATGCTTTTGAGTCGATCGTGGTTCCTGTGTGGACTTATTTTAGTACTGAATCTCTCAGCGCTCGCGCAGGCCCGTCCCCCTATTTGCTTGGCGGGAGACCCTCGGAGCAGTCAACTGCATAACCGTTTGATGAACACGCGACTTACTGCCAATTTCCCAGCCGTCATGAGTCTTATCCAATATTACAAAAAAGATGAGCTCGAAAACGCAGTTAGGCGAGGCTCGATTCCTACATCATCAAGCCTTAGGTCCAGCTCTGATACAAGAATCTGTAAAGCGAGTTCTGCCAAGGAAAACCAGCGAGTGAATATACATAGTTTACGCGCCCTCGTCGACCGAGCTCTCCAACCCAAACATCTCGCCATTCAATCTACTTGTATCCTGGCATCCTTGAAAAGAAGCGGCCCAGAGGCTGGCTATTTCTGCCCCACGGCCAAAGGGCCTGGGAAAATTTTGGGAAATCCCGGTGGATCGAGAGCTGCATGTATCTCCAGTGAACTTGCCAATTATACCACCTGGGCTTTCAACAAAGCTGTGGCTTGCATGAACAATCCCCAACGTCCTTTGGATCCCAGTCTTCTATTCCAAAAGTTCAACAATGAAAGCGGTTTCAACTACTTCGTTGGCTATGAAGGTGGAATGGGGATCGGCGGTATGACCAGCATTGCTGTGAAAGAACTCAACCTCAACTCAAACGTCTTTACTCAGGTATTTAATCCCCTGAAACCAGACTGTGTCCCTTTCGCTCAAGCGATGAAAAATAAACCTAACAATGTCTTTAATCGCTGCGAATGGTTGGATATGGAAGAAGGGTTAGCGAGATCTCTTATCTATTCCATTGGATTATTTCTCCACATTCGCGACAATCAGCTCTCCTCCCTCAGAGATGACTTCGAACGGGCCAATCTCGAGGACTATCGAGCACTCAATTTAGCCACTCTTGCCATCTATGGCCCTGAAGGTCTCGCTGCCAAACGAGATATCAGTGCCATCTTGAAATCTAAACCCAGGAACTTCGGTGAATTCAAACAGAGACTCTTTTCTCGAGTCCCTTATCTAAGGCATATTGATTCCAAATCTGCCGAAGTCCTCAGAATGACCTCTCCGCCCAAAAAACATGCGGAAGAATGCTACGGAACTCAGTAATGGAGGAACTCTTTGTCGTCCTCATTTGCCTTGGCCTGAATGCCCTCCTTGCAAGTTTTGAGATGGCTTTTGTCTCTATCAACAAGAGCTTCCTGCTCCAAGAAATGCGCAAAGGATCCAGTGTTGCCGCTCAAGTTCTGAAAGAGAGAGAAAAACCTGAAAGAATTCTCAGCGTCGTTCAAGTCGGAATTACTCTGGTCGGAGCGATCTCAGCAACGGTGTCCGGAGCTGAAGCCCAAGAGTCACTCACTCCCCTCTTGATGGCTCAGGGGTATTCCGAAGCCTGGGCGGATACGATCACTGTCCTTGCCGTGGTGGCCCCACTGGCCTACCTCAGTGTTGTGATTGGAGAACTTGTTCCCAAAACATTAGCCCTCAGATACAGCTTTCCCATTCTTAAATTCTTCCTTCCCATGGTGAGCTTCCTCAATATCTTGTTTGCTCCTATCATTTGGGTTTTGGAAAAATCCACCCTGATTGTGCTGCAGTTCTTTCCCGAGAAAAAAACTGAAAGCCAACTTGAAGGCTTCGGCGATATCGAATTGGAATCCTTGTCGAAACATCACAAGCAGTACATTCTGAATCTCGCCAATATTGAGACCAAGAGAGCTCAAGATATCATGATTCCCTGGAGAGACGTTCATAGCATTTCTGCAACAAATTCATCCGAAGAAGTCTTGCAGTTGGTTGTTCAATACGCGCACACCAGACTCCCCGTCATTGAAGCTCAATCTGTGATCGGAATTCTCCACACAAAAGAATTCGTCGCCTATCACCTCTCGGGCGCACAAAATTGGACCAGTATCGTGCGCCCCGTTCTGCGAATTCCTTTTAGCGAATCAGCTCTCAATGTCCTTCGCCTGATGCAGGGTAAAAAATCTCACATGGCGCTGGTCATGGGTAAAAACGCGGAAGTCTTAGGAATTGTCACTCTTGAGGACATTAATGAGGAAATTTGGGGCGATATTTACGATGAAGATGACGACGGACGCATGAAGAAGCTTCTCGCTTCACGTTCGAAATTAGGAATGAAACCAAATCCGCACTAAGACTTTGATTTTCTCTTGAGACGAAGTTCTCGACGCCTTTGCGCCTGCTCGTGCCTTCGACGATCTTCCTCTGTTTCTAAAATCAAACCGGGAACAGGAGTTGGTTTTCCAGTACTCCCTAAAGCCACAAACGTCATATAAGCGGACGCGACATGAAAATGCTCTGAAGTCTTTGGGTTCTCAGCATCGACTCGGATACCCACTTCCATACTTGTTTTTGAAACGAAATTGACAGAGGCGTTGATATTGACCACCCAGCCTTTACGGACAGGTGCAATGAAATGCAAATCATCCAGACTTGCCGTAACCACATCTTTTTGTGAGTGTCTTTGGGCAGAAATAGCGCCCGCGATATCGATCCAAGACATCACAACTCCCCCAAAAATAGTATCGAGGGAGTTTGTGTGTTCTGGGAGAACTAACTGGGTCATGACCACACGCGAAACCGAAACAGGTTTACTATTCGTATTCACGGTGATCACAACCCTTCAAAACTCTTAGTAACCCATTCCTACGTCGCCGCCACCACGGTTTCCACCGATGTCATTGCTACGACCGGGGATGATTTGTGTCGTACCAGCAACTGTAGCGCTGCCTGCAGGAATAGTTTGTGTCGCTTGTGAACCAAAAGCGCTGTTGTTTGTTGCCTGAGCTGCTTCCACTCGAGCTTCGCTTTCCACGAAACCAAGGTGAGGCAAGCACCAAACGATCAACTGTGCACGCGACTTCACGTTCATTTTTTTATAGATATTCGTGAGGTGAAACTTCACTGTTTTCTCGGTAACAAAAAGCTGGTTCGCAACTTCCTTGTTAGACAAACCCTTCGAAACCAGTTCAGCAACTTCCGCTTCTCTGTTCGACAGACCTTTTTGGATTAATACATCTCTGAGCATCCTTGCTCCCTCCCCTTATATTATTAGGACATCGGTTCCTGGATCTTCGGTTAATCCTTTAACCGATATCAGTTACAACTTATCTCTTACCTTCAAAAGCCTAACTCGCCAAAAACCCAAGGTCACCACAAACTTTGTTAACTTTGCGTTACCTTAGCCTGGCTAAATCCTGTCTTTTGACGAGGATGTTTACGACTTTCGTTTGAGACTACGGCCCTCAACCTTTCGGTTAACGACTATCGTCTTAAAACGAAACTCTAGCCCATACCTGTAACAAAGTCTGTCAGTAAATGTTTTGTAAAGCAATCCCTTTGGACTCGAGTTTTTAAAAACTAGACCGATAAAATCTGAGTCAACTTTGACCTCAATTCCAGGAGATATTCATGTTTCCAGCAGATACAAAGTTCCTTGTTGTGGATGACTTCGCAACTATGCGTAAGATCCTCAAAAAAGTACTCACCGAACTCGGCTATACGAACATCGAGGAAGCTGATGATGGCAAGCCTGCCTTTGCAGCTCTTGAAAAAGCTCACAACGAGGGTAAACCCTTTCAGTTTGTGATTTCTGACTGGAATATGCCTGGCATGACAGGAATTGACCTCTTGAAAGCCTGCAAAGCGGATGCAAAATTTAAGACTCTTCCCTTCATGCTGGTCACTGCAGAATCTGAACAAAAGAATATCGTCGAAGCAGCTAAAGCCGGAGTTTCTGACTATGTCGTGAAACCCTTCAATGCGGCGACGCTCAAAGGAAAACTGGAAAGAATTTGGTCTAAACACGATCAGAAAGCTGCGTAGGAGAGATTACCATGAGTGCTGCACCTAAAATTGATCAATCAAATCCTCTTCTTGATAAACGCTTTGTGAACGCTTTTGTTGAAGGGGTTGTTAAAACAATCTCGCTCACGGCTAATTGCGAAGTAGAATGTGGAAAACCCTATATCGATCCTAAATATCAGCCCAAAGGTGATGTTGCCGGCATGGTGGGAATGGTTTTTGGCTCTATGAAGGGCACCATGTCTATCAGCTACACTTCTCCAGCGATCTTCTTCATTTTAGATAATATGCTGGGAGAAAAGTTCACTGAAATCAACGACGGGGTCACCGACGCTGTGGGTGAAATGACCAATCAGATTTACGGCTCTGCAAAAACGACCTTGAATCAAATGGGATATGCTTTTGAAATGGCCATTCCTTCGGTCATCAAAGGGACATTTGTGATTTCAAAGCACCATAACGGAGCCACTCTAGTGATCCCTTTTCACTTGTCTGAAGGACACTCCTTTTACGTGGACATCACGGTCGCCTAGAAAATCAAACATACTTTTTAAGCTCCATCTCAAAAAAAGGATGGAGTTTTTCTTTTTCAAAAATCAACAACTCCAACTGCTTTTCATGGACCTTTTTTAAAACTTCACTCGCTTTTTCGCGGGGAAATCCTAAAGGCAAATCTGCAAACTTATACAAGGGCGACAGCCCCTGTTGTTCAAAAATCTCTTTCAGCCTCTGCGCCTGCACCTGGGCTCTCGGATAAGGCAACGCCTTGAAGA
>JBKCXY010000108.1:0-4192 GCA_046315835.1 Pseudobdellovibrionaceae bacterium
GTCCTAACCTTGGCCCTGCTGCTCTTGCCACTGATCTCTATCAATTTGCAGCAAAACCCCCTTGCCACGGGCTGGTACGATAAGCCTTTTTCGATGCTAGGGAGCTACCTACAAGTCGCCTTTTTTGAATTCAGCGATGGCGTCCGCGGAACCACGGCTCTTTATCTCAATCTCATTGATATCAAAAAGAATAATCAAATTCTAGAATCCAAAAATCGTGAATTACAAACTCGCCTCGAACAAATGAGAGAGCTCGAAATCGAGAACGAGCGTTTGCGAGGCCTTCAGGGTTTCCAGGCGAATTCAAAAATGGAAATGATCTCTGCGCAAGTGATGAGCAAGGATTTGTTGGCTGATCATAACACTCTCCAAATTAGCAAAGGCAGCCAGCATGGCATTAAAGTCGGGCAAGCTGTGATTGCCACCGGCGGAGTGGTTGGCCACGTTTTCCGAACTGAAAATCTCACCTCTCAGGTCCTCTTGCTGACAGATCGCTATTCCGTGGTGGATGGCATCGTTGCACGCTCACGCTCTCGAGGCATTGTTGAAGGACGCGGCGGTAGCGGCCTGTCTCTGAAGTACGTGGAAAAATCGGAAGATGTGGTCGCTGGTGATATCGTTGTCACTTCGGGACTCGACAATATTTTCCCCAAGGGCTTCCCGGTCGCTCGAGTGAAGGACGTCGAAAACAAATCTTATTCCGTCTCACTCAAAGTTGATTTGGAACCCTTTATTGATCCAGACAAAGTCGAAGAAGTTTTTGTGATCCTCAATGCGAACAACCAGGATCTGAGCACTCAGATCTCAATGCAGGAGTAGGAAGTGCAAACTTCAAAGTTTCACTTTTTAAATTTTCTCGTGATCGCCCTGGTGACTTTTTTGCTCGCAGGCTTTCAAACCACTTTCTGGTTCCAACTCTTCGGGGAATTTCCTGCGCCCCTGGTTTGGCTCAATATCATTCTTTATTTAATGCTCTACAGGCGCCCCACGGAAGCGATCCTGGAAATTTATTTTTTGGGCTTTCTCATCAGCGCTGCCTATTCTGCGCAACCCATCGGTATTATTTGGCTGGTCTTTTTCGTTCTCTTCAGTATTGTCTATTCAGTCAAAACTCGATTTTTCTGGCCCGGCCCCCGCTACTTCTTTTTTGCATCTCTCGCAACCACAGCCCTGTTTCATGTCGTGCTTATCCTCATTTCGCAACTCCTTGAACCCAACCCGAGCGGCTTATTGTTCCTAACTCGAATGGCCGAAATCATTTTTACCGGACTTATCTCTATTCCTACTTTCCTGGTGCTCGAGAAATGGGACCGAATCTCTGCTGATGAGCTCGCCAATGAATCTGCGACGCAGCCAAACACAGCGGAGGTCGAATAATGGCTGATTATATTTCGAATCCGGATGAGTCGAAGGAATACCTCTCACGGTATAAGCTTTTTTACATCCTCTTGTCTGTGACCTTTTCCACTTTCTTCATGCGCCTTTGGTATTTACAAATCATTGAAGGAGACGAACTTCGGGATTTCTCAGAGAAAAATAGAGTGAAGCAAAACAAAGTTCTCGCCCCTCGCGGACTCATGGTGGATCGGGATGGGAAAGTTCTCGTCGAGAATCATCCAGGCTTTGAAGCTATTCTCTCTCCCCAGTACATCACCAATCTCGAAAGCGTCTCCCAAGCCATCGGCCCCATCTTAGGCCAAGAGCCTGAAAAAATTGTTCAACGGGTCCAACGATCTCGCCGGCAAAATGGACCATTCGCTCAAGTGAAAGTGAAAGATAATCTCAGCAAAGATGAGGTTTTCCGACTAAAACGGATCCGCTTAGATCATCCTGGGCTTGAGATAAAGGAGACCGTGGTTCGACACTTTCCGATGGGCTACAATGGGGCTCAAATCCTAGGTTATGTCTCTGAAATTTCAAAACGTCAGATCCCCGTTTATAATGAAAAATACAAAGGCGATCTTACCTTTGATCAGGGTGATATCATTGGGAAAACGGGACTTGAAGAAGTACTCGAAAGGCACATCCGCGGAAAAGATGGAGTGCAACTGATTCAGGTCGACGCCTTTGGACGAGAAACGCAAAGCAATACCACAAATATTTATGGAGAAGAGCTCTCAGATCGCGAGCCGACGCCAGGATATAATGTTGTGCTGACTTTGGACAAAGATGTTCAAGAAGCTGCTTGGAATTCTTTTGAAACTCACAAGCGGATCGGAGCTCTTGTTGCGATGAAACCCAATGGCGAAATCCTTGCCTGGGTCAGTGCTCCCTCATTTGACCCTAATCAATTTTCTCAGGGGCCTTCGCAAACTTATTGGAGTCAATTGATCAATGACCCTTTCAAACCTCTCAGAAACAAAGTGATCCAAGATCACTATTCTCCAGGTTCAACTTTCAAAGCTTTTATTGCCCTCGCATCTCTCCAAGAAAAAGAAATTTCACCCACAACGATTATCAACTGCCCTGGAGCTTTTGCCTTTGGACGACGCCTCTACCACGATCACTTAAAAGGTGGTCATGGAAATATCACAGTCTATGAGGCCCTTGAGCGCTCCTCGAATGTCTTCTTTTATAAAATGGGAATCGCCTTAGGAATTGATCGGATGTTCAATTACGTTTCAACCTTTGGGCTCGGCACTCGCTCGGGCATTGACCTCCCCCGAGAAGTCCCTGGGCTGATGCCATCGGCTCAGTGGAAAAAACAGGCCATTGGAGAAGAATGGCAACCTGGGGAAAATCTCTCGGTGGCCATTGGTCAGGGCTTTGTGACCGCTACGCCGATGCAATTGGCTGTCGGTTACGCCGCGATTGCGAATCGGGGAAAAGTTTATCGTCCCTTTATCGTGAAAAAGATTGTCGACCATGATGGCAAAGTCGTGAAAGAGAACCACGAACTCTTATTGAGAGATCTCACACAGCCTCAAGCCACAGGAATCGCCATCAGTCCTGAGACGTTCGAGGTCGTTCGCGAGGGACTGAGAAGAGTCGTGCAAGGTGAGCGAGGAACAGCCAAGCGCGTACAAATCCCCGGCGTTGAAATCGCAGGCAAAACTGGAACTTCTCAAGTGATGGGATTTTCTGCAGATCAGATTTATGCTAAATGTGATTCTCGGCCGATGCATCAACGCCACCATGGATGGTTCATTGGCTGGGCCCCGGCCGATAAACCAGAAATCGTCGTGGCGGCGCTTGGTGAACACTCTTGCTCGGGCTCAGGCGGTGCCGGCCCCCTCGTCCACGATACGATGCTGGCTTACTTTCAAAAATATCGCCCTGATCTGATCGAAGCTGGAAAAAAGGTAAGAAAGAAATCTGCGCCGGTCACACCCCCTCAAGAAGCGCCCGAAGGAGAATAAATGGATCTTTCACTTCAAGTTGAAGAAAGAACACTTTTCCGCCGCATCGATTGGAATCTTATTCTTGTCATGCTGGCTCTTCAACTCGTGGGCCTCATCAATCTTTATTCAGCAACCCACGGTCCCCATTCCGAAGGGGTTGAACAACTTTTTGTGAACCAGATGATTTGGCTCACAGCTGGCTGGACTATTTTTATGGTTGCGACTTTTGTTGAATACAGCATCCTGATGAAGCTTGCTTACGTCTTCTATTTTTTGAATTTGGGAGCCATTCTTTGGGTGACTCTGTTCGGTAATGTGGCCCTGGGTGCGCAACGCTGGATTGATTTTGGGTTTTTCAAGTACCAGCCATCAGAAACCATGAAGATGTGCCTCATCATGATTCTTGCGAAAATTCTTTCGCAGTTTAATACCACCGGAAGAGGGATGGGATTTAAAGAGCTCTTCTGGCCAGTTGTTATTTTGCTGATCCCTTTTGGACTGGTCGTCGAGCAACCCGATTTAGGCACAGCCTTGATGCTCACAGCCATTGGTGGCAGCATGATTCTTTTCTGCAAAGTTCGTAAGTCCATTTTGATTTCCGCCATCCTCGCCATTGCGGTGGCCATTCCCATGGCGTGGAACTATGGCTTAAGAGATTACCAAAAGAACCGCGTGATCAACTTCATCGATCCCATGAATGACCCCCAAGGAACCGGCTATAACTCGATTCAGTCAAGAATTGCCGTGGGTTCTGGACAGCTGGTCGGCAAAGGTTTTCGAAAAGGAACTCAATCTCAGCTCGAGTTTTTGCCGGAGCGACACACTGATTTCATTTACTCAGTGCTGAGCGA
>JBKCXY010000109.1:0-8590 GCA_046315835.1 Pseudobdellovibrionaceae bacterium
AGGCGACGTCTCATCGCAAGCTTGAAGGAATGGCGACTGTATTTACAGTGCTTTCTTTAGCTGCAATTCTGGTCGGATCAGTGATCGAAATTTATCCGACACTGACGCTGCACAAGTATATTCCTAAGGAAGTGACCACAGAGCCCTACACTCCGCTTCAACAAGCTGGTCGAGATGTTTATGTCAAAGAAGGATGCTATGTTTGCCATTCTCAGCAGATTCGCCCCTTGGCCGCTGAGGTCCTCAGGTACGGTGAGCCCAGCACGATTGCCGAGAGTATTTATGATCGTCCTTTTCAGTGGGGATCAAAGAGAACAGGTCCCGATCTCGCAAGAGTGGGAAAGAAGTATCCAGATCTCTGGCACTACCGTCACATGATCGATCCACGAGCGGTGACACCTAAATCAATCATGCCAGCCTACCCATGGCTGACCGAAAAGAAGGTGGACTTTCTTTCCCTTCGCAAGAAGCTCTCCGTGATGAAGATGCTGGGAGTTCCTTACGATGATGAGACTGTGGCCAATGCAGATCGAATCGCTGAACAGGAAGCGCTAGAAATTGCTCAGCGTTTAGAAGCTGATGGAGCACCCAAAGGGCTTGAGAGATCTGAGATCGTTGCTTTGATCTCCTATATGCAAGCTCTCGGGCAGAAAACAAAAAAATCGAGTTCAGTGGGACCTGTGGAGGGACAGTAGATGAAACAATTAGGTTTACTTTGGTTTACAGACACACACTTTGTAGCTCTCGGACTCTCTTTGTTCTTTCTGGTCTTTATCTCTCACTTTCTGATGGTTTTCAGAAAGAGCGAAAAGCAGAAGTACGAAATGATTTCTAAAATTCCACTGCAAGATGAGGTTGAAAATGAGCAATAGCGACAACAAAGAGCAAGACATTATTCTTTCAGATCGTGAGTATGATGGGATTCAGGAGTACGATAACCCGCTCCCAAATTGGTGGTTGGTAACATTTTTTGGGACTATTATTTTTGCCTTTGTTTACTGGATTCACTATTCGTTTGGTGGGGGTTGGTCGCAGTCCCAGGAGCTGGCTCATGATCTGAAGCAGATCGAAAAGTCAGTTCAAATTGTCAAACCAGTCTCTGAAGTTCTCTCAGAAGCAAAGCTTGAAGAGTTCTTCAATTCAGAGGAAAGGAAAGTTGCTGGTAAGTCCATTTATGAAGGTAAATGTGCCTCGTGCCATGGGCCCAACGGCGAAGGTCTTATTGGGCCCAACCTGACGTATCTTTACTTTATCCATGGAACTGATCGATCGAGTGTGATGACAGTTGTAAATAGGGGTGTTCTTGAAAAAGGAATGCCGGCTTGGGAGCAGATGATGAAGTCTGATGAAGTCATTGCTGTTTCTGCCTTTGTCTATTCGCTTAGAGGCAAAAATCTTCCTGGAAAAGAACCTCAAGGAGCTAAGCTAAAATGAGTGATATCAATGATCCACTTCAGAGCTTAGGGTCCCTGGATTCTCATGGACATAAAATGGGAATTATTCCTGCTGAAGTCAGAGGACTCTGGGCTCAACGTCGGGAGTGGGTCCGTTGGTTTCTCTTGGTTATTTTTCTTGTGACTCCTTGGACGACAGTCAATGGGATCCAGACAATTCTGTTAAATGTTCCTGAAAGAACTTTTGCCATTTTTGGAGTCATGTTTTGGGCTCACGATGCACCTCTGATTTTCTTCATTCTGCTGTCTTTGGTGTTTAGTTTGGCTCTGGTCACTGCGATTTGGGGGCGAGTCTGGTGCGGATGGGCCTGTCCTCAAACTGTTTTTATTGAAGGAGTTTATCGTAAAATTGAGATTTTAATCGAGGGTCATTATCTTGAACGGAGAAAGCTCAGAGATTCAGAGCTGACAGCCAAAGGGTTTCTCAAAAAAACGATCAAGTGGTTTCTGTTTTTAATTGTTTCATCTTTAATAGCTCATAGTTTTATCGCTTACTTTGTAGGTGCCCAACAATTAGTAGGAATGATCCAAGGATCCCCAGCGGAGAATTGGTCCTATTTTTTAGTGACCTCAGTCGTGACAGCAATTCTGCTCTTTGATTTTGGGTGGTTTCGCGAACAGTTTTGCGTGATCATGTGCCCCTACGGAAGATTTCAATCGACTCTTTTAGATCAGAAATCAATAACAGTAATGTATGATGCCAAAAGGGGTGAACCGCGAAAAGGTGTCGAGCTATCTTCCTCATCGCGAGGTGATTGCGTTGCCTGTAATCGTTGTCTTCAAGTCTGTCCTACGGGAATCGATATTCGGAATGGCAGCCAGATGGAATGCATTGGCTGCACAGCTTGTATAGATGCCTGTGATGAAATCATGGAGAAAGTCAAAAAACCGAAAGGACTTATTCGGTATGGCTCTTTGGCCAGTGAAGTCGAGGGTGCCCCTTTTCGCTGGAGAACCTTGCTTTATGGTGCTTTTGTGATGATTGGGTTTTCAGGGATTGCATGGAGTTTTACAGCGCGAGATTCGTTCATGGTGACGCTCTTAAGAGCCAAGGATACTCCCTACCAAGTGGTTGGCGAAGAAGTGATCAATCATTACAAGCTTCATCTTCATAATCAAACTCTGATGGAGACGGCATTTGAAATTACCCTCGACGAGCTGGCTACTCAAAGCGGAGTCAGAGTCACTTTACCTCCTGGGAAGAGTGTTGTTCCCGGCGGCGGTGAAAAGATTCAGCATTTCTTTGTTCTGTTTCCCAAGGCGTTTCTTGAGGGAAAGGCTGAACGAGAGGTGTTCGTGCGAGTTAAAGATTTGAACTCTCAGTCAGTGAAGGAACGAAGCTTGAAGCTCTTGGGGCCCCTGTGATCGTTGAGCTCCTTTTCTTCACATTTCTTTTTTCAGTTTTGTCAGCCCCTCACTGTGCTCTAATGTGTGGTGCTATTTCCATCCAACAGAGGAGATGGTGGAGTCTTCAGGATCTTGGTCGTTTACTTGGTTATTACCTTTGGTTCTCGTTCGGGTTGCTGCTTTTGAATTTCATTCCGTCGAACTCTATCAAGTTTGCTTTTCCTATTTTTATTGTCATTTATTTTGTTCTGCAAATGAGGGATGCCCAGAAAAAGTGTTGCGATAGAAGGTCGGACTCTCAGAAGCTACTTTCTGGATTCCTTCCGACTCTCGCATTCTGTCCAAGTATCTTTTTTATTTTGGCCATTTCGATGAGACCACTATCCAGCGGGAATTTCTTAATTCCAGCACTGGTCTGGTTGATCAGTCTCCCCAGCGTTCACGTTGGAAGACGGCTGATCTCAAAATTGAATCTATTGGATCCTCGGCTTCGATATGTCACTGTCTTTGTAGTTGCAGCCATGGCGTTGCACCATATTTTATGGCCACATTCAGGAAATGATCTTCTCATTTATCTCAATGAAACTTCAGATCAAGTCAAAGCCTTGTGCAACTACTAATTTTCTTCGAGGTTGGCTTCAAGATGGTCTTCCGTTGGTTCTTCTGAACTATCATCAATGAGTCCGTATTCGCGTTCCTTGCGATAGAGAGTTCGACGGTTAATTCCCAGGATATGGGCTGCTTTTTCTTTTTTGCCACCGGTCTTTTCAAGAATCACTCGGATATATCGTTTTTCAAGATCTGCCAATGTCGGATGATCAGAAACGGCCTGTCCGAAAAAGGATTCAATCTCTTGCCCCTCACCTAAGGGAATGTCTTCTGACTGAATGATGGGATGAGGAGTCAGGACAACGAGGCGCTCAACAAGATTTTCGAGTTCTCGGACGTTTCCATGCCAAGGCATCGACATTAACTTCATCATCGCATTAGATGAGAATCCTAAAACCTTGCCACCATTGAGTACGGAGTACTTTTGAAGAAAATGATTCGCGAGAAGAGGAATATCTTCAGTCCGATGACGGAGAGCTGGCATCATGATTGGGATCACCGCGAGTCGGTAGTAAAGATCTTCACGGAAAGAGCCACCTTGGATAGCTCGTTTAAGGTCCTTATGAGTTGCTGCAATAACTCGAACATCCACATCTTTGGTCACATTGGAGCCGACGGCTTTAATTTTGCGGAGCTGCAGAAACTGGAGGAGTTTTGCTTGCAGTGAAAGATTCATATCCCCAATTTCATCGAGGAAGAGAGTTCCCCCTTCGGCCTCTTCGATCAGTCCCTTCTTGTCGCTAATCGCTCCAGTAAATGAGCCTTTGGTATGTCCAAAGAGCTCTGACTCGAGCAAGTTATCCGGAATTGCAGTGACGTTAATTGCAATGAAAGGCTTACCGGCTCTCTGAGATCGAGAGTGGATCGAGCGAGCAACGACTTCTTTTCCAGTTCCAGATTCTCCCGTAATCAACACATTACTTGTGGCAGGAGCAACTCTTTCAATGAGATCGAAAATCGATTTCATCGCGGGAGCTTTCCCGACAATTTCATTCAGAGTCCAAGTTTTCTTGACCTCAGAGGTCAGGATTTTGTTCTGTCTTTGAAGGCGCCCATAATTCAGAGCTCTTTTGATGACTAAGCTGATTTCAGATAATTTGAAGGGCTTGATGAGGTAATCAAAAGAACCTCTTCGTAAGCCCTCGACTGCTGATTCGATGCTTGCATGAGCTGTCATCAAAACCACTGGGACGTGAGGATGTGAAGGATGGTATTGTCTCAGAACACTGAGGCCATCGACCTCAGGCATCCGAATATCCGTCAGAACCAGCTCAACAGCTTCTGACTCAAGAGAGCCTGATCGAAGGTACATCATGGCCTCTTTACCATCGGCAAACGCCTCTACGGTGTAACTTTCCATGCGGAGATGATCCACAAGCAAGGAGCGCATTTCTGGATCATCATCTATAACGACTATAAAGCCTTTGGAGTTCTTATCTTCTCTCATGGCGCCAGACTAGCAGGGTCAATCACTTTTTTAGATAGAAAAAACACATCTGAGACATAATGTCTCGGCTAGCTAAATGACACAAAGTAGATTATAAAACCCGCTATGGATAAGGAATCCCTGGTGCTTCTAAAGCAACTCAGAGAAGAGCGTTTTGCGCTGAATCAAGCCGCTATCGTGGCGGCGACTGATCCACATGGCAAAATTACCTATGTGAATGACAAGTTCTGTGAAATTTCAGGCTATACCCGTGAAGAGCTTTTCGGGCAGGATCACCGCCTGCTGAATTCAGGGGAGCAGAGCAAAGACTTCTTTCGTCAACTGTGGGGAGTCATTCAAAGTGGTCGAACTTGGCGAGGTGAGATCTGCAACCGTCGAAAATCAGGAGAGCTTTACTGGGTCAATACCACAATTGTTCCCTTCATGTCTGAAGAGGGAGCGCCCTATCAGTATTTGGCGATTCGCCAAGACATCACTGAACTTAAGCTCGCGCAGCGAAGGATCATGGAACAGCAAGAAGCCTTGGTGTCTGCAAGTAAACTATCTGCAACAGGTGAGATGGCTGCCGCCATCACCCATGAAATCAACAATCCACTCGGAGTCATCTTGGGGCGCTGTGAAATGCTCAAGTCCATGGTGGAGCAAGGGATTACAGATTCCCAGCAACTCATCAAAGTTGTTGAGCACATTGAAGTGACGGGTAAACGCATTGAAAAAATTGTGAAGTCGATGAAGTCCTTGTCTCATGGTGGAGATGACGAGCCGATGTATGCTTCTTCGGCTCAAGATATTCTATCTGACAGTTTGGAGCTGTGCTTGCAGAGGTTTAGAAATCACGGGATCAATCTGAAAGTTAACAAGCTTAATGAGGATTTTACGGTAGAGTGTCGCTCCCATCAGATTGCCCAGGTCATTGTTAATTTGTTGAACAACTCGTTTGATGCTGTCCAGGAATTGGATGAGAAGTGGGTTGAAATTTCAGCTCTCAAAGAAAATGACAGGCTTAAAATCATAGTGACTGACTCAGGAACTGGAATTCCCCTCGAGAGCCAGAAGAAATTGTTTGAGCCTTTTTTCTCAACCAAGAGAGTTCAATACGGAACGGGCCTCGGCCTTAGCATCTCAAAAAATATCTGTAGAAAACATCAAGGCGATTTAGTCTACAATAGTCTTTCCAAGAACACTCAGTTTTTGGTTCTTATTCCTGTGAAGCAAAAGCGAGAAAGCGAAGCCAGTCTTTAGAATCTCTACTGGCTCAAATTTTTTTAGCATTGCTCAGAAGCCAATCCTGGCAAATTTTGCTCAGAGAGCTGATATTGTTGATCTCATTCATTTTATCGAGTCCTCGATGGTCTCTTTTTTTTGAGAACGGGACAAAGTGTCTCCGTTTTGTTGATTCTCTTTATTCCTAGGACCATAGCCAATATTCTAGTCTCAGCTTGAAGATGAGAACAATCAAACAGTTGCTCGAGGGAAACATGAGTCCTATAGTAAAAGCCTTCTTTGATCAGCCGACCTGGACGCTTTCGTATGTTGTTTATGACAATGAGACTCGAGATGCAGTGATCATTGATCCCGTCCTGAATTATGATCCAGCTTCTTCGAAGATCAGCGATGATTCTCATCAGCAGATTGTCAAATTCATCCGACAGAACGAATTAAAAGTTCATCTCATTCTTGAAACGCATGCCCATGCTGACCACATCAGCGGAGCGCAGGAATTGAAGGAGAAATTTCCTTCCGCACGGATAGGGATTGGAAAAAAAATCATCGAAGTTCAGAAATTGTTTAAAGAAATTTTTAATCTTGATCCTGGATTTAAAACTGACGGCTCTCAGTTTGATCTTCTTCTTGAAGAGGGGCGGGAGGAAATAGCGGGGAGCTTGAGAATTAAAACGCTATTTACACCTGGTCATACTCCGGCTTGCACAACCTTTGTGATCGGGGATGCTGTTTTTACTGGAGACGCTCTTTTCATGCCGGATTATGGGACTGGCCGATGTGATTTTCCCTCAGGCAGCGCCGAATCTCTTTATTTTTCAATCATGGATAAAATTTATTCTTTGCCAGATCACTTCCGAGTTTTTGTCGGTCATGACTATCTTCCTGGGGGAAGGGAATTGGCTTATGAATCAACAATTGGGTTACAGAAGAAGAATAATCGAATGCTGAATCAGAACACTTCAAGGCTTTCATTCATACAGTTTCGAAACGAAAGAGACAAAGCCTTAGCTCCTCCTAGGCTGCTGCTGCCTTCTGTTCAAGTCAATATTAATGCCGGTCGACTGCCTCAAGCAGAAGAGAACGGTGTTGTTTACTTAAAGCTACCAGTTACGACGGAAAAGAGGAGTTCGAGATGACAAAGAATATTCATAATGTAGAGAGAGTTATTCGCATCGTCGTGGGCGCTCTTCTTGTTTCCATGGCTTTTATAGGACCTGTAAACCTTTGGTTTCTCTTAGGACTTGTGCCATTGGCAACAGGGCTCTTGGGATGGTGCCCACCCTACGCCATGCTCGGAATAAATACTTGCAAAATTGGTCAGAAAGCTAAGTAGACTTAGCTTCGTGATTCTCTAGACCAAGTATTCTTTCTTTACGGGATAAGGTCCTTATACTTATCCCCAAGATTTTAGCGGCTTGGTCTTTTCGATTTTGTGTCTTCTGTAAGATAGACTTAATGTGATTCTTTTCGAGGTCAGCAAGGGAAAGGCTCTCTGTCTCTGGAGAGCCTTTTGAGGTTATCTTTGAATACTGAGCAATTTCATGAAAATCACGAGACTCAAGCTGGGAGCCTACGTTCATCACGAGTGCCCGCTCAATCAGATTTTCAAGTTCCCTCACATTCCCTGGCCAGCAGTAAGAACAAAGCTCCTTGAGCGCTTCATCAGAGAGAGGCTTTGGCGTTGTCCCATTTTTTTTGGAAATTTTCCCGATGATTTTTTCAGCGAGCAGAGGAATGTCTTCTCGACGTTCCCGGAGGGAGGGAACTCTGATCGGGATCACATTGAGTCGATAGAACAGGTCTTCTCTGAAAGCTTTGGTTTGAATCATCGACGAGAGATCACAATGAGTTGCTGCGACCACTCTGACATTCACCTTGTGAAGGCAGGTAGAACCAACGGCTCTCACCTGTCGATCTTGAAGTACTCGGAGAATCTTAGTCTGCAGGTTGAGAGGCAGATCTCCGATCTCGTCCAAGAAAAGCGTGCCGCCCTCGGCTTCTTCGAAGAGTCCCTTTCTTGCCTTCGAAGCTCCGGTGAAAGCTCCTTTAGCGTGGCCAAAGAGCTCACTCTCAAGAAGATTTTCTGGAATTGCTGCGCAGTTAATCGGGATAAAGGGTTGATTGTGCCTTGAGCTTCCTAAATGGAGTCCCCGAGCGACGAGTTCTTTTCCTGAGCCAGTTTCTCCAGTGATGAGGACATTCGCATCGGAGGTGGATGCGAGTCTCACTAATTCTGCAAGGGACTGCATGATCTTGGAGGTCCCAATCATATCTTGCATTTGAAAGTCCATTTGCATAGCTCTCCATCCTGTGGTTGTAAGCTGACTGAGGAATTAATACACAATCGAAGAACCAAAAGATGAGAAACAAAGACTAGCGGTGTGACTTAATTGTCCTCCCATAGTTCAACTTAAGTCAACACTGGGGTTCGCATTTGTGAAATGCATCTGCCCTCTTAGGCAGTTGAGTTAAGATTGAGTGAGCGAGCGAAAGCTTATCGTAGCGCAAC
>JBKCXY010000110.1:0-6666 GCA_046315835.1 Pseudobdellovibrionaceae bacterium
AGCTGCAGGTGGGTTAGCCAAAGCGACAGTCGCTGCCAAAGTGATGATTGCAGTCGCGATCATTCTCATGTGTATTCTCCTTAATTCGGCCCCTGAAGTGGGGCTTGGTTATCATCTAATGCTACTCCTCTTTTTTTTATGTCGTCTAGCAGAAATCGTGAGTTTTGAAGCTCTGCGTCCACAGTAAAAAGTCGAGGCCTAAATAAACTAAATTCGTTACGATTTCACTCTATGAATACACTCATTGTGATCACGGATATTGTGGAAAAATTGATTCTTGTCCTGCTGCTGGGTCTTTCTGTGTGGTCAGGGGCCATCATGATCGATCGTCGAAAGTACTTTCGAGCTCTGGCGGAGACTTTTGAGTTGAAGTCACTGAAGAGTCTCTTGCAAGGAAGTTCCAAAGATGCGGTAGGAAGTCAGCTTGAAAAAAGTCCTAATTCTTTAGTCCGGCTTTTGAGTCTTTCTGTCCTGGGGTCCACGTCAGCCCAAGCGGTGGACCGAAAGTTTAATGCTGAAGCGAAGGAACTTCGCCGGGACATGGAAAAAGGTCTCGCAGTTCTAGCGACTCTCGGCGCGAATGCTCCTTTTATTGGTCTTTTCGGAACAGTGTTGGGAATCATACGAGCTTTTGCCTTCTTAGGATCTCAAGCGGGATCGGCGGCCGTGATGTCGGGAGTTTCGCAAGCTCTGTATGCGACCGCGGTGGGTCTTTTGGTGGCGATTCCCGCTGTCGTGGCCTTCAATTTGTTCTCGAAAAAAGTGAAAGACTCTCTTCAGCAAGCAGAGAGTCTCAAAGATCTCTATGTGGCTCAATTTCTATCAAAGGATCAGTAGTTCCTATGGCTGGATTACAAGAGCCCTCTTCGGAGGACTCAGGCATTATTTCTTCGATCAACATCACGCCTTTTGTGGATGTGGTCCTTGTGCTTTTGGTGATCTTCATGGTCACAGCTCCTATGTTGGTGAAAGATATTCTTGAAATCCGATTGCCCAAAGTGGCTTCGGGCGATGGTCAAGCCACACAGATTTTAGGTGTCGCTGTCAACCGAGATGGGCAAATTCTTTTGAATGGAATCATTGTCGATGAAGAGACACTGAGAAAATCCGCACAGGAAGTTTTGGCCACCAATTCCGAAGCGCAAGCGATCATCGCGGCTGATGTGGAAGTGGCTTACGGAAAAGTGGTCAAAGTCATTGATGTTTTGAAATCCTCAGGCCTGCATCGATTTGCCGTGCAAATTGAAAAAGAGCAGGTCAAGGAAAGTCCGTGACTCAGGCACTGAAGCAATCCATTGGAATTCATCTGGGGATTGTGGGACTGTCTCTATTGTTGTTTTACCGTCCTCAGTTTTCTCTTCCCAGCAGAAGCACTGTTGATTTTGAAGTCTTCGAATTTCCAAAGACCGTATCGCCAAATGCTGTTCTGAATCCCAAAGCGCCTCCTGCCACCCAAGCGCCGTCCGAGCGAGCGGTCTTTGGCTTGAATCGAAATGCGATCACAGCTGAAGGTGCCGCCAATGATTCCGCCGCCGAATTGAAGCTCGGAAACACGGTCGCCAAAGAACAAGATGATTTAAAACTCGACGACGATGATCCTTCGAAGCTCCCCATTCCTGCGGATGAATTCTTAGTGACTCAGCAGCCTCGGTTGAAGTCTGAAGTGAGAATCCCTTATCCGCCGGAGGCCAGAAAAGCTGGCATCGAAGGGCGAGTGGTGATGGATCTTCTGATTGATAAAACAGGAAGCGTGAGAAAAGTAGAACTTGTTCGAGGGCCCGGGGGTGGCCTTGATGAGGCGGCCATCGAAGCTGTTCGGCAATTTGAATTTCTGCCGGCAGAAGTCCAAGGTCAGCCGGTGGCCGTTAAAATTCGTTACAGTTATATTTTCAGATTGGATGCCCGATGAAAATGCTTTCCCTTCTTCTGATTCTTACCTTGAGCGCTTTCTCGCAAGTGACGTTGGCGAAGACGGTTTCAGGACGAGTGATCGAAAGAGGCACGCGAATTCCTTTGAAGGAAGTCACTGTCTTTATCCTACCTCATCGTCTGAAAGCCGAGACAGATGAACAAGGAAATTTCACTTTTGAAAATGTCCCTGAGGGCGAATACGAGTTTGTGATAAATCTCACAGGATACTTACGCTACCAAGCCTTTGATTCGACTGAAAACAAAAGAACACGGCTGCTCTTTGTTGAAAAGGAAGAGTATTCTGGATTTGAGACAGTGATTCTCGGAGCGAGAGACCAAAGAGATCGCTCGGTGAAGACTTTGTCGCAAGAAGAATTTCTGTCAGTCCCCGGCGCCGGTGGGGATCCCGTGAAAGCCGTTCAAAACTTACCCGGAGTGAATCGAGTGGCAGGATTCTCCTCTCAAGTGGTGATTCAAGGCTCAGCCCCCGAAGACACTCGCTATGATATCGACGGTCATGAGATCCCCAATGCTTTTCATTTCGGAGGCCTGACCTCTGTCGTGATGCCAGAGGCCATTGGACAAGTGGATTACTTGTCCGCAGGCTATGGACCTGAGAACGGAAGAGCGATGGGAGGAATTGTGAGTCTCAAAACTCGTGATCCCCAGGTGGAAGAGCGCTCGGGCAAAAAATTCTTTTTTGCGGATAACTTAAAAGCAGGTGGCTTGTACGAGGCAAAAATTGATGAGGCCAGTTCCTATCTCGTGAGCGGACGCTATTCCTACGTGGGAGTTTTCTTAAGAGAAGCCTTTAAGGACCGTGAAGATTTCAATCTCACCGTGGTCCCAGAGTTCGCCGATCTCACCACGGTTTATCAAAAGAGAATTTCAGAAAGCGAGAATCTGAGAGTTCTTGGCCTTGCTTCATGGGACTCTTTGGGATTTCTCTTCAAAGAGCCGATCCGCGATGATCCCGAAATTCGGGGAAGCTTCAGAAATACAGTGAACTTTTATCGCGTGATTCCTCAATATGAAAAAAAGATTGATGAAATGAGAACGGCCAGGCTCTCCATGGGCGTCGGGCAGAACACGTTCCTGGTCGATATTGGCGACAACTTTTTTCGCAACCGCGGATGGCAGCTCACCACTCGGGGCGAGTGGGAGCAAAGGATTTCAGAAAACTATCTCACACAGACCGGGTTTGATAATCAATACTCTCGTGGAAAAGTGGAAGTGCGACTTCCCATCCTTCGTGATGAAGGGGGAGTGAATGATCCGTTTTCAAGCTCTGAGATTCGTGAAGTCGGAGTGAATTACCGAGTCGCAAATCTGGGCCTGTATTCCAGACATCAAATCACTCAGGGGCCGTGGGAATGGGTCCCCAGCGTGCGTCTTGAAAAGTATCGCCGCCCCACAGACCTTCTCATTCTTCCTCGAGCAGCAATGAGCTATACCGCTGATTCGACTTTGAAATACAAGTCAGCGCTGGGGCTATACACCCAGCCCCCGCAGCCACAACAAATTGATTCTGTCTTTGGAAATCCCAAAGTGAAATCTCCTCAAGCTGTACATGCGATGGTGGGCTTTGAAAAAGATTGGCGGGAGGGGAAAACGACCGGTTGGACGTGGGGGGGAGCGCTTTTTCACCGTGAGTTCTCAAAGCTTGTGATTAACTCCTCGGATTATGTCGAGCGTGACGGCAATATCGTCCCTGAAGTCTATAACAATAATGGCCGTGGGCGAGCTTACGGTGTTGAGAATTTATGGAAATATCAAGATGATCAATGGTCTGCATGGCTGTCTTACACTTTGTCACGATCTGTGCGCTGGGATCCTAAGAACTCTGAATATCCTTTTGAGTTTGATCAGACTCATAATCTGAATCTCGTGGCGGCCAAGGAGCTTGAAAATAAATGGAAACTCAGTGGACGATTTCGCTATGTCACTGGGAACCCCAACACACCGATTGTGGGATCTTCGCTGGACGCGGACAATGATGTTTACATTCCTGAGCGCGGAGCTCTTTATTCTGAGAGACTCAGTGATTTTATTCAGCTCGATCTCAGGGCGGATCGCAAGTGGATTCTCGACGACAGTATCATTTCATTTTATATCGATATTCAAAATGTCCTGAATTCAAAAAATGCCGAAGGCATTCAGTACTCTTACGATTACTCGAGTCGACAAAAGGTGATGGGATTACCCATCTTGCCCTCGGTGGGCATTAAAGGAGAGTTTTAATGAAAAGAAGACTCACTTCAGCTTTCTTTATTGGTTTGATTTCACTGTTCATCACTGCCTGCGGAGAAGACAACTTACCTGAATACATTCAGCTGGGAGGGCTTCGCGTTCTTGCTTTGGAGGTCAATGCAGGGGGATTTTCAGAAGTCGCTGCGGGAAGTACAGTGACAGTGGTCCCTTTTATCTCAGCGATTGATTTCGCGGGGACAATTTCTTACTCGGCACAGGCTTGCTTGGATCCCGGGCTTGGTTTCGGAGCTGAGCCGAGCTGTGTGGGAGTCCCAGGGGCCGTCACCCTCGCGAGTGGGGCTGCTTTAGCTTTGCCAGGGGTTGCTAATGATTGGACGGGGGCTGCGGATTCCTTCAATGTGAATATTCCCTCCAGCGGAGTCATCTTTGCAGGAAAGTCAGCGCAAGATCAATACAATGGAGTGAGTTACTTGGTGACCTATGAATTGCAAGATTCCTCGGGTCGACAGGTTAAAAGTTTTCGACGAATCATCGTCTCGACAAAATCACCAAAAAATCAAAATCCGAGCTCTGTCACAGTCCTGGCTAATGGATCAGCTTTTATCAGCTATCCTTTGAGCACGTCCGTGGATCTTTCAATTTCTATTTCCGGGGTTGGTGCAGAAAATTTTTCTGAGCAACTGAGCGATGGAAGCTTTCGCAGTCGCACAGAAGAAATCACCACCACTTGGTTTATTTCTGATGGAGAAATGAAATTTTTTAGAACCCTGGGAGGGGATGTGAATCAGTTCACGGGGCCGGCGAGTCTTCCGACGGGCAGAAAGGCCTATGTGATTGCAGTGACCCGAGATGGGCGTGGCGGAGTGGTGGTTACTCAGCAAGCCTTTCCTTAAGTTTTTCGCCAAGAAAATCAATCAGAACTCGGGTTTTTGCCGGTAAATATTTTTGATCTGGGTAGACGAGGGCAAATTGAGTGGGCTCGGTGCTCCAGTCCGGCAGAACATGCATCAGGGCTCCGGTTTTGATGTCTTCTTCTGCATAGAAATAGGGGAGAAAGCTGAGCCCCATGCCCTCTTGCGTGAGGCGTTTGCAAACCGAAAGAGTGTTCACCAGGTATTTGCAATTGAGATCGAGAGAAATTTTCTCTTTGCCGTTGGTGAGTTTCCAAGCAGAGGGATTTTTCCTCGAGGAAAATGCAATGACCGTATGATTTTGAATTTCTTTAGGGTGTTTGAGGCTTTGGCCTCTTTTAAAGTAGCTGGGCGAGCAAGTCAGGACAAAGCGCTCGGGTCCCAGTTTGCGTGATTTTAAGCCTGGATCAGCGACATTCCAGGTTCTGAGAGCAAGATCAAACTTTTCGTCGATCATATTGACCACTCGATCTGTGAAGACCAAGTCCAAATCAATTTTTGGATACAGACGAGTGAACTCGAGGAAAAGGGGAGCCAGCAAGTTTGATCCCACTTCGGCAGGCGCTGTGAAACGAACAAGTCCCTGGGGTTCATCCTGAATCGCCAGGGCTTGTTTCTCGAGCTCTTCCAAATCCTTTAAAAGGCGTCGACATTCTTCAAAATAAAGCCTTCCCATCTGGGTCAGCTGGAACTTTCGCGTAGATCTCTGGATCAGGACCACTCCGAGTCTTTTCTCCAGTTCGGAAACTTGGCGCGAGAGTGTGGATTTGGGAATTTCGCTCTGCAGAGCTGCTTGGCTATAGGACCCCGCCTGTGCCACTGCAATAAAAGCTGAAATTTGATTCAAATCCATATCTCATCCACGTCTTCCTTAAATCTGATTGTTCAATATATGGAACAATATGTCTATATAATTCTATCTATGCAACTAAGTATTTTTCGACGATACTGACGGGGTGATTAAATTGGGCCTTGGCCCACATCAACCCCTGGGCCTAGCCCAAGAAAGAAGAGGAGAGAAATGAAACAGAAAATCACATTAGGTGCGAGAATTTTGCTCGGTCTGATCTTTGTAGTGTTTGGACTGAATGGATTCCTTCAGTTTTTACCCATGCCTCCCATGGCGGAAGAAGCTGGAAAAGCGATCGCCGGATTGTTCGGAGTGTCCTATATGTTTCCAGTGGTGAAAGGTCTTGAGATCATCGCAGGGATTGCTCTGCTTGCAGGACTCTTTGTGCCATTGGCATTGATTGTGTTGGCGCCCATTGTTGTGAATATTTTCTTGTTTCACGTGGTCTACACTCCTGCTGAATCAGCGATGGCCATAGCTATTCTGGTCCTTCAGATTTTGGCAGCTGCCGGTGTTTGGGAAAAATTCAAATCTGTTTTGGAAATGAAGTAATTGATTGCAACTGACTCAAAATCCTGTCCCTTCAGCAGAAGGCCGTCCTCTCACTACCTAACTCTCTAGAGAAAAAAGGAAATCGGACGGAATTTCTGTTTCTTGGTTTACGAGAAACAGAAATCACCAACGAACACGCAGATTTCGTAAGTCAACGTTCGCTCCATTGAGGCGGTCGCAGAGACTAGGGACAGGATTTTGAGTCAGGTATTAATTGATTCAAGGAGGTCT
>JBKCXY010000111.1:0-2903 GCA_046315835.1 Pseudobdellovibrionaceae bacterium
CTGATCCAGAGGTGACTGTGATGGTGTTGGTACCACTATTGTATGACCCACCAGATATAGCGACTGCTACAAGTTCGCCGGATGCATTAGTTCCAAGGACTGAATTTGTAGGGAGAGAAGTCGACAAATTAAACAAGTTTGTCATTCTACCTGCCGAAAATCAGGTGAGTGAGCTGGCAGTTCCAGCTTGAAGAGCCCAGGGAACTGATCTCACAGGCATGGATCCTAAATCCAGACTCTGTGCTCCGTTAGAGTCAGTGAATGAAATCACAGCTCTAATTTTACGATCAACAGTAGAGTTGTGAGCCAAAAACTGAGTACAGTTTTGGGAGTTCGCAACCAAGGCACTATTCTCTGAGCTTAAAGCACCAGCGCCCACAGTGGCTCTTGGATTCAAGAACTGACCGCCCCAAGTTCCATAGTTCACCGTACCTTGTCCGACCATCACTTCAAAACCACCATTAGTGTTAGTGGTGTCTACAGTGTGGCTTTCATCATAAAGGACGCAGTTTGCGACTGGGGACGCTGTTGCCACACCACCGCCAACAGTGATGTTGGAATCGCCGAGAACGATCAGTCGAACAGTGACTCCCGTTTGAGAAACTGGCTCTCCCGCAGGGTTAAGAATTCTCCCTTGGTAGACAAAACCGCCATTGGATCCCCAGGCAGGGACGGCTCCCAGCGTTAGGAGGAATGAGATGAGATATGTGATTTTCATAAAGAACCTCACTTCCTTTACCCTCTTCTTTTCGGACTTAAAGCTGGTGAACTTAAACTCTTTGGCAAAGATTTAGGGTCTCGGAACGAGAGGCGTACTGCACTGAGTTAATGGAGGTAAAATGAAGGGTTTAGGCCAGGATGAGGTCTCAAATTGAGTTGTGTTCTGGAGAGAAGGGTTTTAAAAGAAAGTATGTCAGCTTTTGCTCGAACTGTCTCAAATTCGAACACCCTTCTTTTAACCGTTGTCACGACGACCACCTTCTAATGGTCTCATAATCTTTATATGTCAGAAATACGAATAGTACTCCCCGATGGATCTCAAAAGGTCTTTGATCATGAACCCAGCACTCTTGAAGTGGCCCAAAGCATTGGACCTCGTCTTGCGAAAGAGACCTTGGGTGCAAAGCTGAATGGCTCAAAGGAAGTGGTGGATTTTCGTCTTCCTCTCAAAGATGGAACACGCTTAGAAATTGTGACCACCAAGTCTCCGGAAGCCGTTGAAGTAATTCGGCACTCCGCCGCTCACGTGATGGCGCAAGCAGTGCAAGAAATTTGGCCAGACGTGAAAGTCACCATTGGCCCTGTGATTGATTCAGGATTTTATTACGACTTTGATTCTCCCCGAAATTTCTCCGAAGAGGATTTTGAAAAAATCGAAAAGAAAATGGCCGAAATCGTGGCTCAAGATTTACCTTTGGTTCGCGAGAACATGAAGACGGATCAAGCCATTGAGACTTTCAAAAAAATGGGTGAAAGATTCAAGGTCGAATTGATCGAAGAGCTGAAGTCCAAAGGGGAGTCTGAGGTCGGCATTTACTATCAAGGTAAAAACTGGTTCGATCTCTGCCGGGGACCTCATATTCAAAGCACAGGGCAAATCAAAGCTTTCAAGCTTTTGAGTGTGGCAGGGGCTTACTGGCGGGGAGACGAAAAGAATCCCATGCTTCAGCGAGTGTATGCGACGGCTTTCGGAGATAAAAAAGATCTCGATCAACATCTTCATAACCTCGAAGAAGCAAAAAAGCGCGATCATCGTAAAATAGGTAAAGAACTAGGACTTTTTTATTTGCATCCATTAGCTCCCGCTTCGCCCTTTTTCACCGGCCGTGGCACTGTGATCTACAATGAGTTGCAAAAGTATTTGCGTGAGCTGTACTTTAAGTATGACTACAAAGAAGTCATCACTCCGCAGATTTTTGATGTGGACTTGTTCCACCGCTCGGGTCACTACGCCAACTACAAAGAAAACATGTTCTTCACAAAAGTCGACGAACGCGATTTCTCGATGAAGCCCATGAACTGTCCTTCGCACTGTTTGTTGTTTGCTTCCGAGCATCACTCTTACCGGGAGCTTCCGCTCAGAATGGCTGACTTTGGACGATTGCATCGCTTTGAAAAATCAGGAGCAATCCATGGACTCACTCGAGTTCGCACTTTCTGCCAAGATGACGCCCACATTTTTTGTACCATGGAGCAATTGCAGACAGAGATTGCAGCTTTCATGAGTCTGTTGAATGAAGTGTATGGCAAGCTCGGGATGTCGAACTATAAGATTTTCTTCTCGACTCGTCCTGATCAAAGAATGGGTTCTGAGGAATTCTGGGATCTGGCGGAAGGCGCTTTGGAAAAAGCTTTGAAGAGCCTGAATCTCCCTTACACTATCAATCCGGGCGATGGGGCTTTTTATGGGCCAAAGCTCGATATCATGTTTGTGGATGCTCTCAATCGCCCTTGGCAATTGGGAACATTGCAAGTGGACCCCAATTTGCCTCAGGCTTTTGATTTGAAGTACATCGGTGAAGACAATTCTGAGCACAGGCCCATCATGCTTCACCGCGCGATTCTAGGATCTCTGGAACGCTTTATTGGAGTTTATCTGGAGCACACCGCAGGGCACTTGCCAACATGGTTGGCCCCGACCCAGGTGCAAATTTTGAACGTCACAGACCGAGTGAATGGTTTCTGTGAAGAGCTTTTGAGTGATCTGAGAGGCTATGGTGTGCGCGTGGACTTTGATCGTCGCAACGAGAAATTGAATTTCAAGATTCGTGAAGCGCAAATGGGTAAAGTCCCTTTTATGATCATTGTCGGCGACAAAGAAGCCGAAAAGCGCAGCGTGAGTGTGAGGCTTCGCACCGGTCAGCAGATCAATGATTTAGGTTACGAACAAGTGATTCAAATGA
>JBKCXY010000112.1:0-5844 GCA_046315835.1 Pseudobdellovibrionaceae bacterium
AAAGAATCTCGAGTCCTTTATCAGCGTCTTCGTCATATTGCTCGAGAAGCCAGTCAGTCTTTGGTTTTAGAATCACCCTATGTGGTGATCACGGGAAAAGACAATATGCTCGAAGAGTCACTGGCTCGAGGAGTTCAAGTGAAGCTTCTCACCAATTCCCTCTATTCTTCTGATAATTCACTCGTGGCGTCCGTGTTCTATTCCCGAATTGGGAAGTTGATCGCAAAAGGGGCTCAGGCTTACATTTATTCGGGCGATGCACCCACTATTTATGAAATGCCAAGGCCACAAGCTTTTGGTGCCCGCTGGGGAATTCATTCAAAAACTGCAGTGATCGATGGGAAAGACACCATCATTTCTACTTTTAATCTTGATCCCAGATCGAAGAATATCAATGCTGAGCTGGCTGTGATTTGCCGGAATAATCCCTATTTCGCAGAAGCTGTCCTGAAAGATATAGAAGAGAGAATTGGTTCTTCAGTTCAAATTAATGAAAAGGGAAAGCCCATCGACGGACGGGACAAATATTTTAAGACCTCTGACGGTCGCCTGTTTATGTACCATGTGCTTTCGCCTCTGGCTCATTTGTTTGATTTTCTTTTGTAATCATAGAGCGCCACGCTGAGGGCGACCACGGCATTGAGGCTTTCGACATTTTCTGTGGGGATAGAGATTCTGTTGCGGATGGCGAGGTCGCCCAATCCAGGGCCCTCTTCACCAACGAGGAGTCGAAAACTTTTGGGCCATTGGTAACTCATTAAATTTTGCCCCTGGGAATCGAGAGCCAGGACATGTTGAGTGGAAATCCCAGATATGCTTCCTGTTTTGAAAAGGCGGACACGCAACAAGCTTCCGGCGCTAGCCTTGAGGGCTTTTGGCAAGAAGGGGTTTGCTGATTCTTGAGTCAAAAGAATTTCATGAATACCAAAAGCTTCACAGCTCCGGATAGCGGCACCCAAATTTGAAGGATCTCCCAAGGGGAGGATGACTTGAGGCTGCTCCGGGGGGAGTGTGAGATCTGTCAGATTTGAAATTTCAGGAACTTCGAGGATCAATAGATTGAAATGGGTCCCTAAAGTATCAAGCTCATCGAAGAGTATTTTCGGGAGCTTCACTGTGAAGCGGTGATCGGTCACGGGGTTCAGGCCCTCTTTCAAAATTTCGGCATGAATTTTCAGCGAAGATTTTGAATTTAAGAACTCACGAACGAGATCTTGGCCGCTCAGAAGACAGAGACCTTCTTTTTTAATACCTTTAGCAGTGAGGAGGCTTTTAAATTTTTGGTAAGTCTCATTGGTGGGGCTTGTGATATCTGTGACTTTAATCATGGTTATCCTCAGGCCAAGGTTCTTCATCAAAATCAATCAAGGGGCCCATTTTAATTTTTTCGTAAACCAAGAGACGACGATCATATTGAGTGTGGGGCAGAGTGTAGGCATGGTCTTCGACCAGTTTATAGTACTCGCCCATTTCCTGTTCGGCCACGGGGATTTCAGGATCCACATTAGGGCCTTTCATCAAATACACTCGTCCTCCTGTTTGAAGGCAGGTCAGCACATTTTTGAGTGTGTTTCTCACATCTTCGACAGCTCGGGTGATGACCCCTTGCACGGGGTAGGCAAAAAAAGGATTCACATTACGACCTATAATATCAAGGGTCGGAAGATTCATCTCAGCTCGAACAAACTTGAGGAACTCCACCCGGCGCTGAACGCCTTCGGCTAAAATGATCTTTTCTTCAGGGAAAAGGACTTTGAGGGGGATGCCCGGAAACCCTGGTCCTGTGCCCACATCCAGGAGTGGGAACCGCAGTGTTGTTAAATCTCTGACAATCAAGCAGTCGATAAACTGGCGAATGGCGGTATCTCTCAGGGTCAGGAGACGAGTGAAGTTTTCCTTTTTTTGATTTTCCATGAGCAGGACGTAGAATTGCGCTAAGGCTCTACGTTCTGAATGGGTGATGTGAGAAAAACCGTGGTTTTTAAAGATATCAAAGAGCCGATCATTGGCTTCATCGATGGAAAATATTTTATCTGGAACCCGATGTTTCCCTTTTAATTCAGGGGGTCTTGCTCGAGGTCCTTGCTTTTCCTGTCTCTTCTCTTGTCGGGTCTTATAGGGTGAGATGTTCGACTTGTTTTTATGGGCCATGTCAGAGCTTCTTTTGTAGTTCTACTTCTCGGTAATTCTTGATTGTTTACTGAGATTTAGTGAATAATCTGAATCCTATGTCACAAATTCAATCTGCGCAATCAAATCTATCTGAGATTCAAACTCAAGCCTTGAAAAAATTCAAAGAGGCTCCTTCGAGCAAAGCTCTTTATGACCTCAAAGTCGAGTACTTGGGAAAGAGCGGGAAGCTCACGGAAGTCATGAAGGAAATGGCGACTTTGCCCAAGGAAGAAAAGCCCCTCTTTGGGAAGATCGTCAACGAAGTTAAAGTGGCTTTAGAGAAAGCTTATGAAGCTCGAGAGTCTGAACTCAAAGTCAAAGAGCTCGGTGAAAAATTAGCGACCGAAGAGATTGATCTCACGCTGCCCGGAACCGATCGTTTTCGGGGCGCAGAACATCCGGTTTCAAAAGTGATCCATGAAATTTCAAGCATCATGGCAAGGTTGGGTTATTCCTTGCGAATGGGTTCGCTCATTGAAAAGGATTATTACAATTTTGAAGCTTTGAATATTCCTGCAGATCATCCCGCCAGAGACATGCAGGACACTTTCTTTGTGGATAAAACTCATGTGCTGCGCACGCACACGTCCCCCATTCAAATTCACTCGTTAGAAACGGAAAAGCCACCTTTGCGAATTATGGGTGTGGGAGCTGTTTTTCGCTGTGACTCGGATATTTCTCATTTGCCTCACTTTCATCAAATTGAGGGAATGTGTGTGGATCGAAAGGTCTCCATGGCAGATCTGAAAGGAACGATCAGTTTCTTTGTGAAAGAATATTTTGGGTCTCAGTTGAAGACTCGATTTCGCCCCAGCTTTTTCCCATTCACAGAGCCTTCAGCAGAAGTGGACTGCACTTGTCCGATCTGCCTCGGCAAAGGCTGTTCGATGTGTAAACAATCGGGCTGGATTGAAATTGGAGGTTGCGGTCTGATCAATCCGCGAGTTCTTGAGCACGCCGGCGTCAAGTATCCAGAATGGCAGGGCTTTGCTTTTGGATTTGGGATTGAACGGATGGCCATCATCAAGTACGGCGTCGACGATATTCGACTTTTTCCTGAAAATGACACTCGTTTCTTAAGGCAGTTTGAATCATGAAAATATCTTTAAAATGGCTCAATGAGTTTGTTGATGTTCAAGATTATCTCAAAAAACCAGAGGCTTTGGCAGAGCTCCTCACCCGAGCAGGTCTTGAAGTTGAAGAGATCTCCAATAAAGGAAAAGATTTAAGTCATGTTGTTTCTGCTCTGATTCTGGAGAAGGGAAAACATCCCAATGCCGATAAGCTGAGTCTCTGCCAAGTCACGACAGGTGAAGGTGTTGTTCATCAAATCGTCTGTGGAGCTCAAAATCACAAGCAAGGGGACCGAGTCGTATTGGCTCTTCCAGGAGCTGTGCTTCCAGGAAACTTTAAAATTGCTCAAGCACAGGTGCGGGGAGTGGATTCCGGCGGGATGCTTTGCTCACTCAAGGAGCTGGGGCTGGCCAAGGAAAGTGAAGGGATCGTGATTCTTTCTGAGGATGCGCCCCTCGGGAAGCCGATTGCTGAAGTTTTAGGTCTTGATGATGTGACCTTTGAGCTGAAAGTCACTCCGAATCGGGCCGATTGCCTTTCTCACTATGGATTGGCTCGGGAAGTTTCTTGCTTGCTGGGGCGCGAACTCAAATCCTTCCAAGCGAAGCCTGAACTTTCCAGCGGGCTAACCAGTGATGAGATTCAAGTGGATCTTCGGGCCATCGATCTTTGTCCGAGATATACGGGAAGATATATCTCAAAGATCAAAGTTGGGCCAAGTCCTGTTTGGTTGAAATCTCGTCTCGAGTCTGTGGGTCTTAATTCGATCAATAATATCGTGGATATCACTAACTATGTGATGATGGAACTGGGGCAGCCTCTTCATGCTTTTGATGCTCATCAAATTCGTGGGAAAAAACTGATCATTGATCGCCCCAAAGCGGGAGAGAAATTTATCACTCTCGATGGGACCGAACTCAACCTGAAGGGAGATGAGTTAATGATCCAAGATACCGAGCGCTCGCTCTGTATTGGTGGAGTCATTGGCGGAAAAAATTCAGGGGTGACAGAGGAGACCCAGAGCATTTTTCTTGAGGCTGCGTATTTTTCGCCGAGCTCGGCTCGAAAATCTTCCAGGTCTCATGGCTTGAATACCGATTCGGGTTACCGTTTCTCAAGAGGCGTTGATCCGAATAATACATTGATCGCTCTCGATCGAGCGACAGAGCTGATTTTAAAAGTTGCGGGCGGAGAAGCTCGTTCAGGGGCTTTGAATATCTATCCAGCTCCTGTGACAAAGAAGCCAATTCAATTAGCTCTTCAAACCATTAGCGATCGTTTGGGATATACAGCCGAGGAAAAAATATTTTTGGATTTTATGACTCGACTGGGATGTCAGACGCAACCTCTGCAAACGGGGAGTTTCGACATTCTACCACCGACCTTTCGATTTGATTTAGAAATTGAGATGGACTTGGTTGAAGAGTACGCCCGACTGAATGGTTATGAGCATATTCCAGAAAGCATTCCACCGCTCGCGACGGCGCCTTCACTGCACGATCCGACCTACACAGCTTCACGAAAAGTGGCACAGACCCTTCGTGGCCTTGGCTATCAGGAAGCTTTGAACTTTGCTTTTACGGGTCAAGTATCTGAGAAAAAATTCATCCAAAGCTTTGAGAAGCTGAAAGTGATGGGTCTTTCGGTCAATGAGCGTCCCGTCAGAATGATGAATCCACTGAATGAAATGTTGGATGTGATGAGGTCAACTTTGAGTCAAAGTTTGACCTCCAATCTTCTTAGTAACTATGCGCACGGGAATCTGCGCGGGCGAATTTTTGAAATTGGAAAAACTTTTGAATGGCTGGGGGAGGAATCTTATAAAGAGCATTGGAGATGGGGCCTGCTGGCTTGGGGAGAATCTGAGGACTTGTGGTCCAAGAAAGATTCAAAATCCGTTCTCTTTGAATTGAAAGATGCCGTGGAGTCAGTCCTTAGGTTAATGGGCTTTCGCTCGTATCAGTGGCAGACCCCAGAAAGCAAATCTGATGTTCCTGACTTTATTCATCCAGGCCAAGCTGTTGTGTTGGTGCTTGAAGGAAAGAAACTTGGGTTTCTAGGAGCTCTTCATCCACAGTTTCTCGAAGAAAATAAGATCCGTGAAAACACAGTGGCCTTGGCGGAGCTGATTTTTGAACCGCTCTTGGCGGGTCTTCAGAGAACTCAGAAATTTGACTCTGTCCCTCGTTTTCCCGCCATCGATCGGGATCTCGCCTTAGTGATGGCGAAAGATATCAAGGCAGGAATGATTCAAACGGAAATCAAAAAGCAAGGGGGAGCCCTTTTGCAGGACGTAAAGGTGTTTGATGTCTATGAGGGAGAGAAGCTTCCGGCCGGGCAAAAGTCAGTGGCCTACCGGCTCAAGTATCAAGACAAGAATGCCACGCTGCAGGATGCTATGGTTCAGGAGTCAGTAAATAAGATTTTAAGCCACCTGCAGCAGAAGTTTAGTATTACAGTGAGATAAAAATCTTGATTCATTTCAATAGCTTGTTAGCCTATACAAGTTTTGAAATGAGAAGGATCAGGGAGTGAGCAACATGGCAGGACAGAATGTCGGAAAATCAACAATGACCAAAGCGGACATCGTTGAAAAAG
>JBKCXY010000113.1:0-5473 GCA_046315835.1 Pseudobdellovibrionaceae bacterium
CTCAAGGACTTTGGGAAAGGGAATCTCGTTTTGGCGATCCCCCAGGAGATTCCACATCGAAAACTTGGAACTCAGCAGTTGAACTTTGGGAAGCTTCAATCCCAATCCACACATCCAATGCAAATCAAATTGATTGGGACACAAAGAATTCTGCGAGTAATGGCCGCTATTGTGAACCCTTGGGGCTAACTCATTCACAAGAAGCTCTTGGCCTGTATCAAACATCTCAACGCCCAGCGCGCCCACGTAATCAATCTTATCCATCATTTGAAAGAGCTTCTTTTTCATCGCAGAACTTCGGCGGTGAGAAAAAGGCCCTTCGACAAACACACAACGACCTTGATGTTGAAAGGTTCTGACGAGGGGGTAGGAAACTTTTTCCCCTCGGGAAGATCGAAAGAGCATGAATGCGACTTCATTTTTGAAAGAAACTTTCAGTTCCGCCAAGATCCCCAAGCCTGAATCGGATTTAACTTTCGCAAGCAGTTCTTCTGCTTCCGGCAGAGATTTGGGAAAGAAAGTTCCATAGCCATCATAGCCACCTGTGAGTGTTTTGAGGACAAGATGGCCTCGAGATTCTTTCCAAGCTTGGTCCAGGTGACTCTTGTTTTCACAAAGCCAGAAAGGAGCCGTCGGAATTTGAAAGCTCCGCAGGAGCTCTTTTTGTGAGCTGCGAAATTGAATCGCCTTCATGATCACCGGTGATGGAAAAATAAATGTCTTCTTCGCAACAGCGAAGAGGGGTTCTGGGGAAATAAACTCTGATTCAAAAGTGAGGACTTGGACCTTTCGAGAAAATTCTTGAAGGGTTCTTGAGTCTTGAGGATCCCCTGGGATCCAATTTCTGACCACTTGGGCGGCGGGGTCTTCGGGAGATTGAGACAAGATCCAGGGGTTCACCCCGTGTTGGTGAAGGCTCAGACACAGCATGCGAGCCAATTGGCCGCCTCCGACGATTCCAATTTTAATTTTTGGATCAAAAAGTGGGGGCATGTGCTTAAGTTAGGCTTTCCATTTGGTTTTGAAAAGCCTAAAAGAGTCTGATGCAAAGTCCAAGTTTGGGCTCTCGCCCCTTGATTCCCAATATTCAGTTTCCCCTGGTGCTCGCACCCATGGTGGGCATGAGTCATGTGGCTTTACGACTGCTGATCCGTGATTATATGCCAGACCAGGTAGAAACGATTTGGCCCACAGAAATGCTCAATTCAAGGAAGCTTCCCCGCGAAGCTGTTGGAGAAACTTTTGAAACGAAAAAGGGTCCTACCGAGTCAGGACTTGTGCCGCAGATTCTCGGCAATGAAGAAGAGCCGATTCGGTTGAGCATTCAAAAGTTAAAGACTTGGGGTGCTTCGGGAATTGATATCAACATGGGTTGCCCTGTCCAAAAAGCTCTCAAGCACAATTATGGGGTCGCGCTGATGGGTGATCCTGACTATGCCGCTCAAGTGGTGAGAATGGCTGTGCAGTCTTCAGACCTTCCTGTCAGTGTCAAACTCAGGGCTGGAAATCAAAGTGACTTTGGATATCTCAAGAATTTTTGTCAGGGACTTGTGGACGCAGGCTCCAGTTGGATCACACTCCATCCGCGAACAGCGGCGCAAAAGCGCCGGGGCTCTGCCGACTGGGAGCAGATTGCCAAATTAAAGTCTGAACTCGCGGTCCCAGTAATTGGGAATGGCGATATTCAAACTTGGCAAGATGTGATCGACATGAAATCTCAAACTGGCTGTGATCTTGTGATGTCTGGCCGTGCCTTGGCGGCGCGGCCCTGGATGGTCTGGCAGCTCGGCGAAGCCATGGGATTCACCATGCCTGAAAGCGAATTGTTTTTGAATGAGCAGGGCGTGCGCCGGAGAGCTCCGCAAACACCCGAAGAAGAAGGGGCCGAGTACGGCCGAAGCTTGCTCAAGTTTATCGATTACTGCGAAGAGTACTTCCCCGAGAATTATGGAATCCGAAAATTTCGCTTTCATGTGAAAATGACCAGTGTGTGGCTTCAATTTGGCCATGCGCTCTTTGCTCTCACCACTCGAGCAGAGACCTACCAAAAACAAAGGGAATTCGTCGCAGAGTTCTTTTCTATTCCGCAGGAAATGAATCCGCGAACTGATCTCAGAGAATAAAACCAAGACTCGTCTTTAGGCCCTGTCGAGGTAGACTGGACAGAGTGCTGATCGAGGAAAAAGCCTCGACTTAAGCACGGAATTCAGGACTTAAGGAGGCCCGACTGCGAGTCTTTGGTCCAGAACACATCTGACGATGGTCCAGATTTCCTCGACGAGACTAAAGCAAGTCCTAGCCTCGCCGATGAACTAGGCATGCAAGCTGATCAAATCGGTGAGCTGAGATGAGAGAAGGCAAGTGAGTGACTGCGCGAACCTTCAGGGATTGAAACAAATCTCAATCAAATCCGGTGAGCTGAAGAGATCTCCAACGTGTTCAAAAACCCGGCGCGACGGAATGCGCGGCTTGCGCCCTGGTCCACAGAGGTAGTGGCGATGGGACAGCTTTTTTAGGACGAGAACTTAACTTTAAGGAGGCCCGTCATGGGAATGAGAATTTCAACAAACGTATCGTCTTTGAATGCACAAAGAACAATGGTGAACTCACAGCGTGAGATCCAAAAAACTTTTGCACAGCTTTCTTCAGGAAGCCGAATCACAAAAGCAGCTGACGATGCTGCTGGTCTCGGGATTTCTGAAAACTTAAAATCACAAATTAGATCACTCGCCCAATCGACGCGAAATGCGAATGATGGTATCTCCATGGTTCAGGTGGCCGAGGGTGGCATGACAGAAGTCTCCAACATCCTGACTCGTATGAGAGAACTTGGTATCCAAGCTTCCTCTGATACAGTGGGTGATCGTGAGAGAACTTACATCAATTCTGAGGTTCAACAGCTTTCACAAGAAGTAGAGCGAATCGCCAGAACAACTCGGTTTGGAAGAACCAACCTCTTGGATGGCTCGGGGCAAAACTTTGAAATCCAGGTGGGAATTAACAATGATAATTTTGAAGATCGAATTTCATTCGACTCTTCGGTGTTGAATACCACAGCAGATAACTTGAATGTGGCAAGTCTCGACTTCACTTCGAAAGATGGAGCACAAGGTGCTTTGGAGACTTTAGATGATGCTCAAGCGAAAATTGCTTCTTACCGCGCAAATTTGGGAGCTCTTCAAAACCGTTTCCAGAGTACGGTCGACAATTTGGGTGTTCAGCATGAAATGCTTTCAGCCGCTAACTCTCGGGTTCGTGATGCTGACGTGGCGCAAAGTGCTGCAGAAAGTGCAAGAAACAATGTGTTGTTGCAAGCTTCAACATCCGTGTTGTCGCAGGCCAACCAAATTCCAAGCTTAGCACTAAAAATGATTGGTTAATAATTCCGAGGGATCACACCTCCTTGTGATCCCGGTCCCTACCTACCCCGGGGGGTAACTTCCGGGGGGACTTTTAGGAAATTCCTAAAAGTTTGTCGAGCTCTCCTTCTTCATCGAGAGCTTTAATGTCAGTGTATCCACCGACCAATTTCCCATCGATCAAGATGATGGGAACAGTTCTCCAGCCCGTTTGCTGTTTGATCGCGTTGATTTCTTCTTCTTTTCCCGTCAGATCAATTTCTTCGACCGACACCCCTTTGTTTTCAAGAAAGGTGCGCGCCCGATCACAGTAAGGACAAGGGTCTTTGGTGTACATGATCACTTTAGCAGACATGGGTACCTCTTGGTTTTCACCTTAGCAAACAAGCCTTGTTTCGACCAGAAATCTGTGCGACTTCTGATGAGTGTCAGTAAGATGTTTGATCTGTAATCATCAAAACCTTGAATCCATTTCCCATCAGCAAAGACCCGGTCTTTTTTGGCACTGTTTAATCTGTGATTTCGCATTTTTGGATCCCATGGAGCGAGCACTCCCTGAGGCCGAAAAGGCTCGGTATGAAACTCATCAGAATTTGTCTTCCGATCAAGGGTATCGGGATTTTTTGAAACCTATTTGGGGGAGCTTGCAAGAACTCGGACAGACTGATCTCAAAATTTTAGATTATGGTTCAGGACCGACGCAGGCTTTAGCAGAAATCCTCCGCGAACTGGGGCATCGGGTGGATTGCTATGATCCTTTCTTTGCGCCCACGCTGATGGGGAAGGATTATGATTTGATTGTTTCCACGGAGGCAATCGAGCATTTCTATGACCCTCGCAAAGAAGTGCTGAAGATGGAGAGCCTGCTTGCGCCCAATGCGCGCATCGGGGAGATCTGGGTGATGACTCAGATTTTCCACAAGGAAAAATTTGCCGACTGGTGGTATGTGAGGGATTTTACGCACGTTTGTTTTTTCTCTCGAGAAGCGCTCTCTCGGCTTTCGCCAAAAATCGTCCTCAAAGAGAAAGTCTAAAGTCAGTTACTTGCAAGGTCCGTTGATGATCATCAGTCCAAAAATGGCGATGCTCTTTCCAGTTTCAAGATTCAACAAATAGAAAGGGGTCAAGGATCGGCTTGAATCTGCTTGTAAAACACGAAACAGAAATTCCGTCTGATTTCCCTTTTTTCTCTAGAGAGTTAGTTAGAGGACGGCGTTCTGCTGAAGGGACAGGGTTTTGAGTCAGTTTTATTTCTTCAATCGTAGAAGTTCATAAATCACCAAGCTCCTGTTTAGGTGTTGAGGCCTGTCTCAGCATCTCATCGGTAGCGATAAAGAGTGGGCATCACCTAAACCGTCAGCCTTGCGAGCTCGGATTCGAATTTCTGAGGTTGATGAATGACTTTGATTTCGTCAAACAGAGGTTTGGCTTCGGGATGTTGAATCGACAGCTGCCGGAGCCATTGCTTGGTGCGCGCTTGCGCGAACCAAGGGGATTTGAAATCTTTCGAGGCAAGGAAAAATTTGGGTAAGAGCGGACGAATCTCAGGCCAGTTTTTCTTTTCCTCGAAATTCAGCTGAGGCGTGACCGATTTCAAAGCGCGTGAGCGCTGAATTTCACGAAACAGAAAAGGTCTTGCAATGGCCCCTCGGCCAATCATGACGTCGCAGGATTGAGACACTTCCCGGCAGCGCCAATAATCCTCAACACTCCAAACTTCGCCATTAGCGATGATGGGAAGTTTCACTTTTTCTCGCATGCGAGGAATCCATTCCCAGTAAGCCGGTGGCTTGTAGCCATCCACTTTGGTTCGGCAGTGAACGGTCAGCCACTGAGCGCCGGCTTTTTCAGCAGCGATGGCATTTTCGAGACATTTTGAAGGATCATCAAAACCCAGTCGGATTTTTGCGGTGACAGGGATTTCTGCAGGCACCGCGGCACGAACAGCGCGTGTGATTTCAAAAACACGGTTGGGAGATTTCAGCAAGACAGCTCCGCCATCATGACGGTTCACCAGTTTTGCAGGACACCCAAAATTAATGTCAATGCCGGCAGCTCCCAATTCAGCTGCGCGAGCTGCGTTGGCGGCCATGGGCTCAGGCTGCCCTCCCAGC
>JBKCXY010000114.1:0-4469 GCA_046315835.1 Pseudobdellovibrionaceae bacterium
CAGTATTGCACTTGTCGATGATGTCTTGACCACAGGCCAGACGATGAAAGCGATGATCGCTGCTTTGCCAAGTGTGCAGAAGTTTCATGTGTTGACCCTGGCCAAGCGCGAGCTGATTGATCGGAAGGTGGATAAGTGCTAGAAAAAGCTCAACAATTTTGTTTGGGAGAGCATGTTTAAATTCGTCTTGTTTTTCTTTCTAGGACTCGTTCAGCCAGTGATGGCTAATCTTGATATTTCTGCTCTCGAGGCTGTCAGCCAAAAGTATCGGCAGTCTGCAATGGTCAGTATGAATTTGAACCAAACGGTGACCTCAGATCTTTTGGGAACAGAGACCAAAAGCTCTGGAAAAGTTCATGTTGCCCAAGGAAAATTCCGAATCGCACTCAGTGAGCCAACGAAAAGTCTCATTGTTTTTGACGGAGATCGAATCTGGAATGAACAGCATCCACCTGTTGGAATCAAAGGTGACGTTCAGTACACCTCAACAAAAATTGACAAGAAGAATCGAGGCCAACTTCTGATTGGCCAACTTTTGTCAAAAGAGCCGATCACAAAAAGTTTTAAGATCACAGATGTTATCAAAGCGTCTGACTCAGTAAAGTATACGGCCACACCCCTTGTCAGTGACTTGGTCATCAAAAGCCTGGTCATCTCGGTCAATTCCAAATCCAAGGAAATACTGTCCATCGAATACAAGGATGAGTTGGATAATCTCACCAAATATGAATTCTCTAAAATTCAGTTTTCAAAAAAACTGACCAAGGCCCTCTTTAAGTATGTGCCGCCAAAGAATGCGAAGGAAGTTAAGTTATGAGTCAGACTTTTCCAGTTGATAAGAAGAAAGTTCACTTTATCAGTTTAGGATGTCCTAAGAATCTCGTGGACTCGGAGATTATGGCAGGAACCCTCATGAAGGATGGTTTTGAAGTCGTTTCTGATGCCGAGGGTGCAGATACAGTTATTGTGAACACTTGTGGGTTTATTGAAGATTCAAAAAAGGAATCTATTCAAAAAATTCTGGACATGAGTCAATTGAAAGACGAGGGCTCTATCAAAAGACTAGTCGTCGCTGGCTGCCTGACTCAGCGATATAAAAATGATCTTGTCGAGGGCCTCCCTGAGGCAGATCTTTTTGTGGGATCTGGAGAATTTCAGAACATCTCAAAAATCTTGAAAAGTCATGAGCAAGGCGAATCCAAGAAGACCTATTTCAATTTGCCGACTTACCTTCAGGAGGAGTCGACACCCAGAGTGAATTCTCAGCCGAAACATAGAGCTTATCTGAAAATCTCAGAAGGCTGCATGAAACGCTGTTCATTTTGTGCGATTCCATTGATCCGAGGAAATCTTCAGTCAAGGAATTTAGGGAATGTTCTCAATGAAGCAAAACTTCTTGTAGCTGGTGGAGTGAAGGAATTGATCATTATCAGTCATGATTTCACTGATTATGGTTGGGATCTCAAAAGAAAAAATTCATCAGCCATAGAAAGCCCTTTTGAATTACTGAAGGTTCTCTCTGAAGAGTCTGGGGCCAAGTGGATTCGCTTGCTCTATTTGTATCCAGATGGAATCACTCCTGAAATGGTTCAATTGATTAAGAACTCAGCCAATCTGGTGAAGTACTTCGATATGCCACTTCAGCATGTAAATAATGAAATGTTAAAGCTGATGAATCGAAAGATGACTCGTCAAGAGATCCAAGCTGTCCTGAATAACATTCGGGAAGAGATCCCAGAGGCCGTCATCCGGACTCAGTTCATTGTTGGATTTCCTGGCGAAACTGAAGAAGCTTTTCAAGAGCTTTTAGAATTTATTAAGCTCAATCGTTTTGATCGTGTCGGTTGTTTTAAGTATTCTCCAGAGGAAAATACTCCCGGCGGTAAGATGGAAAATCAAGTTGATGAAGAAACGAAACAGCGTCGGTACGATGCGGTCATGTCCTTAGCGCAACAGATTTCCCTGGAGAAGCATCAGGCAATGGTTGGTCAAACCATCGAAGTTCTTGTTGAAGGCTATAGCGAAGAGACAGATTTGTTGCTTCAAGGAAGGTCCTCTCAACAAGCTCCTGAAATTGATGGCTATGTCCTTATCAATGATGGACAAGCGAATGTGGGCGACATCGTCAGAATCAAAGTCACTGAGAGCATGGAATATGATCTCATTGGTGAAATTGTTGACCCATCACCTTCTGACCTCAGAGATCTATTGAGATGACAAGCTACGGATTTTGCATCTTCCGTTCTCAAGCGGCAGGATACTTTGCATTGAACTCTTTGTTCCGCCAGGAAGACCGCCTTAAGCTCATCGAGCATTTAGATTTAGGCGGAGACTCATCAATCATCCTTAAGGGCGAGCATGAAGAGGTTCAAAAATATCTGCTGAACCTTAGACACGGAGATTTGAAGCGGACGAGCATGGTAGAGAATCTTTCAGAAGCACTTATTAAGTGCTATTTTAGTCTTGAGTTTACCCCACCTCAGAAACATCTTTTGATCATTGAAAGTGATTTTGTTGGAGACCTTTTTGTATGGTCGAATCAATTCTGCTCTTTAGGGGCAAAGCCTGTAGAGTTTCGATTTCCCAAATATACAAGAAGTGTTGGGCTCGTCATTTTAACAGCGAACGAGACCGAGCCCTTTCAAGATCTTTATCGGAAAGCGAAAAGTGAAAGACTCAAAATCACTGCGATTCAGAATATTGCGAGCGGCTTGGTTGATTACTTAGATATTCATAAGAATTAGCCTAGCCACCACATCGGTCGATTCCTTTTTCGAACTTTCTCAAGATGGCCTGAGACTTATTTTGCACTCTGAGGGTGTTCGCAGCTTTGCGATAGTGGGGCATAATCAATCGATTCAGCGTAATGCTTGATTTGCAATGTTTTGAGAAGACAGAAATAACCTCATCAAACTTCTGCAGTTCGAAAGCTGTATTTCCGTATCCAATCATCGCGCGACTATCATTTCTATCCAGACTGTAGGCGGCTTTGAAAAAGCTGTAGGCTGTGACGAAGTCCTTTTTCGATTCAAGATGCTGTGCCAGAGTCAGTTGCGCTAAGAATGAATCGGGAAAGTCATCTGCGGCTTTTCTCAGGCTGGCGTCGGCTTTGTTGATTTCGCCAGTGTCCTTATACATCAATCCTAGGTAGACATAAGGAATGGGGTTGTCCTTTTCCAATTGCAAGCTTCGGTTACAGTATTTTTTGGAGAGGTCATAAAAAGAATCTAAAGTCGTTAACTCACAGAGTTTGAGGAGATATTCATTTTTTTCGCCATCATGGGTGAGAAGATCTTGGTAAATGAGGCGCAACTCGTACTTGTTGCTTTTCTTTTCATAGATTCGAATCAGCATGCGGTAAGCAGCGACGAATTTTGGGTTCTTATCGACGACTTCTTTGAGGCTTGAGATGGCCTCTTTATCTTTACCCTGAAGGAAAAGCTCAGCACCAATGAGTGTCTTCGCCTCTAAATCGTCAGGATTACGAGCGATGACAGCCGTGTAGGCTTTCACAGCACTCTCTGATTGCCCCAGTTTTGAATAAGCTCTTGCCAGCTCGAAAAGCTCGGCCTTTTCTAAATTTTGAATCTGAGGGCCCAGACGATTGATGGTGGATTCGAGGGCTTTGCGTTCCGCCCCTGTATTCGCTTTGACATGGCTCCCTGGGCCAATGTCCAAGAATGAGACAATGAAAACCCAGGCCAGTAACATAAGTCGTTTGAACATGTGATATATTATGACTGGATGGGGATTCCAAACAAAGCAATCTTTTCAACAGGTCCAGGGCTAAAAAATGTTCTGGGTTCACGCTCTGGACAAGCTGTCACAGAATATGTGCTGTTGATCGCGATTGTTCTCGTTCTTCTTCTTATGCTCGCCAACAAAGTGATTAAGCCGATGAAGTCCTTTACGGATTCCTACATGGGATCCTACATCGAATGTCTTTTGGATGTCGGTGAGCTGCCAAGTTTGGGTTTCAACAATACTGTCATCGACTCTGAATGTAATACACGGTTTGAGCCTTTTGATCCACTCCGCGGAAGGCCGCCAAGACAAGTGGCCCTGTCGACTCCTGGGGGCTCATCTCAGGGAGAGCGTTCACAAGTGGCAAGCAACCCAAGCTCTTCCTCGGGCGGGGGGCAGAGTCGAGGTCGCCGAAGCGCGACGCTAGACATGCAGTTTCGCTCAAATCCTGGCTCAGGGGCAGATGCCGCCGGGGGAAAAGAGCCCAATCAAAGAATTGTCGCCGAGGCTTTACCTGAAAGTCGCTTTCAGCGGGTAGGGTCGATTGGCGGTGGTGGAACCAGTGGCTCCGTTCGACGAATAGAGAACCGTGGTTTTACAGGTTGGCTCGCGCAGATTAATACAACACTCGGAAGTTTTAAAAACAATCCTGATAAAATCCTAGATTACGCTCGACAAGCACAGAGCAAGCACTGCGAACTTGTCATTTTTCCTGAGAGCACGAT
>JBKCXY010000115.1:0-8321 GCA_046315835.1 Pseudobdellovibrionaceae bacterium
CTTTCTGAGTCTTCTCAAGCAGCTTCTGAAAGCGCATCTACAGCGGCGAGCAACTCAGCAACTGCTGTTTTAGACTCTTCGCAGGCATTTTTGACTACAAGTGGTCAATTGGTCAAAGGATCGTTAAAGGCGACTGGGCAAGCTTCTGAAAGTTCTGCTCGAGCTATCAAAAAAGGTTTGAATGTAGTGGTTGATTCTTCAGGAAAAATCTACACTTTTTCTAACAATGAAATTTTAATGCCTATCGGTAAAGCCTCTCGCAAAGCTTTACAGTTTGCTTCTCAAGCAGCTCGAAGCTCAGTTACTTTCAGTAAAGACGCTGTTTCTCAGTCTGGTGATGCAATTAGTGAGTCAATCAGTGTACTGGGTGAATCCTCAGACAAGGTCCTTTCGTTCACAGTGGATTCAACTGGCAAGATTCTCAATTCTTCGGGACAGGTTATTGGTCAGGCCTTGGACAGTTCAGGTAAGGCGTTGAATTTTGTGGTCGATAGCTCTGGAAATCTCTTGGAGTCAGCTTCTAATTCAGTTGCAATTTCTGTAAAAAATCTGTCACAAGCAATGGAAAATCTTCTGAAGGGGTCTGGAACAACCATTAAAATGGTTCTTCATTCATCTGGTCAGATCAGCGTATCTGCAGTGCGCACAATCAAAGATGCTGCTGGCAACATTTTGGATTTCAGCGAAACAGCAATCACGACTATTTCTCAATCTAGCCAAAGCGATGGGTCAAACTTGACTGATCCTAAGCAAATTGAAGATGGTAGAATCGGAAGAAAATAGTTGGTAGCGATAAGTCTTTTCTAAGGGCCAGCCAAGTTAGAGAAACACGGCTGGTCCTCAATTTTGATTTCTCTGAGGGGTCATTTATGCTTGTAAAGAAAAACTGGCTCATTGCTTCGGTAATCATGTGCTTGAGTGGACTAGCTCAGGCTCAAGAGCAAGATCTAGAGAATCTGGTAAGGCAAGTTCATTCGCAAGAGGAAGCCCAAGAGCGAAAGTGTCTTACTGAAGCTACGGAGGCTCAAACTCAGAATGTTTATTCATTAGTAGATAGGGTCGATGCTCATCTAAATGCACTTGAGATTTCGGAAGCTAAAGCAGGACGGCAACTCAAAGTCGTACTTTTAGCGCGGGATGCCTCCATGGACATGAATGACCTCATCACAGAGCTACGCCCCGACAGGGTGGAGGAAACGAGTCATCGGAGTCTGAACGCTTTGGATGATGAAGGTGTTTGGCAAGACATACTGGAATATTGTGGTAAAAATAAAAAGTGTCAGAAAAATGAAATTCTGAAAATTTTCAAGCCACGGGTTGAGATTAAGCAACAGTTTTTTCATATTGGGTTAGCTTTCAGGCAGCATTTAAATAGACAAGAAAATTGGAAGTGGACCGTGACCCACATGTTACGGCCATGTCAAAAGGATGCACCTAATGCAAAACTTACGGACCTTTTTGGCTTCTTTTTGGATCTTCCTAAAAACTACCAAGCCCGAGTGATTATGCTTCCTCAGTGGCTTCAAGATCGACTGCAAGAAATTGCTGATGGTGAGAGGGCGGACAACGGTCGATATGTGTATACTGAAATGCTTGCGGATGATTACAATGCTCTTGCGGTGCCCTTTGAAAACCTCAGAGATCAAAACTCGAATCAATTTATACTTGAGGTAATTGCAGTTGCCCTGAAGCCCAAGGGAAGAGTGCAGAATAGGTCCGATGCACAGAGAGTTTTACAAGAAACAAACTATGCACCGTTGATCGGATTGTTGAAACCGATAAAAATCGGTGGCATTGGAATCCCCAGAGCAGTAGCTCGAGCTTTGGCTCCTCGATTCATGGGTCAAATTAGTTTACGTGATCAGAAGTTTCAAAGTTTCAATATGATTGAAATAGTTTCTGCAGACTCTGTGGTTCAATATCTCTCTAGGAACGGCCTGGTGACGAGTGATTCAACTTTATCGATTCCGAAGAAAGAACTAAAAGCGGACCTACCTAATAAACAGAGGGTTCGCTCGAATAAACCAAAATAGGCAGTGCTGGCGGACTGCTCTCGTAGTTGTCGAAGCTTTTTGTGTCAAAAACTGAGAAGGAAAACTGCGGCACTTTGTCTAGTGCTTTGGCAGGCTTTTTTCTTCAGATTGATTTAAACGTGAAAAGACCCATGGAATGGATGTTGTACGGTGTTCTGATGACTAGATCATTCGGGTGCAGTAACGGGAAATGGGCCCCACAGCGATTGGAAGGTACTACCAGGAGTACACATGTTGAAATCAAAGATTCATCTAAATCTACTTGTGGTCCTGCTGGTTCTTTTTCACCAACCGGCATTTTCATCGTTAACTGCAGCCGAGTTTAAGTCTGCACAGGAATTGCTTCGTCAAAGTCTACATTTTTATAACGACGCTTTCAGGGACCCCCAAAGCGGTCAGTATCTGGATGCGATCTCTTTGCAGAGGGGTGCTGTCCGTGAGACTAATTCCTCGATTGCGTCAACGGGGATGGGGCTTGTTTCTCTGGCTTTGGGCGATGCTACAGGAGACATTGCTCAGGCGCAGGTTCTGGCGGTTCAGACTTTGAGTCGACTTTTAAATCCTGCATACTCAAAGCGAAGCTCCGCCGGGTGGTTTCGGCATTGGTTCAACGCTCACGATGGCAGTGACAATTCAATGTCGCGAGCGGACGGCTATTCGACAGTTGATACAGCAATTCTTGCCGCGGGGGCTGTGCTCAGCGCTAACTACTTCAGAGAAAGAAAAAAGGACCCAAAGAATAGTTTACAGATCTTAGCCAATAGACTGCTTCAGTCCGTGAGATGGGCGAGCGCTATTTCAGATGCAGATTTAGGGAAACTGTACTTGAATTATGATCTGCAGACGGAAAAACCGCAGCTGAGCACAAGTAAGTTTAATGAATATATTTTAGTAGCGTGTATGGGCAAGCTGGCTGAGGAAAAAAGAGGAGAATTCGGCCCAATGTCAAGGTTCTGGCGCAGACATTATGCTCAGACTTCACTTCTTCCAAAAAAAATTTTCCGAACAAAATCCGAATCAATTGAACTGCTAACAGATTATCCACTGCACTTTTTGTCGAGTTTTACGATTCAGTTTGCTTACTACCTTTGCGGAGATGTGAACTCAAGCCCGGACTATAGACGGTATTTCAAAAATGCTATGCGAGCCGATCGAGCCTGGTTCCGGCAGCAAAGTATAAATAGGACCGGTTATTGGGGGCTAGGTGCAGGACAAGCCCTTAATGATCAGTATGCCGCCAATGCCATCAGTAAAAACCCTGACCTGATTGTATCACCGCATATCATTGCTGGCTTTATTCCGGCGGCGCCAGAAGTCCTGCGTGATTTGTTGCGTTTGCAAAAAGATAACCTTTGCACTTACTCCTATGGTGAACACAAATTTTTATGGCGTTGCACCTTACTCGATTTTAGCAACAGACTGGACAGAGTACAGTCTATCGACTTTTCGTCAATGTTCTTAGGTCTCGCTGTGCTTCATCCAAGCGTCGGAGGGAGTTTTTACCGGACATACAGTCCGTAAACATCTTTGGAGATATCAGACCTGGTCAAGTTTTGATTTTCCCATTGTGCGAAAGTACGGGATGGTAGCTGTTGTTGAGGGCATGGATATCATAATTAATATTTCTAAGGTGAAAACAGGTTCCATGGATCGCCGTCTCAAATTGGGACATTTTTTAGAGCGTCCAAAGCGTAGACAACTGTGTGACAGATAAGGGCCAGGTAGAACTTGGCCCTTGTTTTTTCCCATTTGAGCGGCGATCGCTTGGCACTGCCATTGCTCTGTTTACGAGTAATCAAGGGAGTCCTATGGCTTACTTTAGAATCTTTATGGCAGCCGCAATGTTATCCACGACGCTCACGCTGAGCTTTCAGCAGCCCGCGTATGCGATCTCACTTTCGGCCGTTCGCCAAGGGGCCACCGTGATTGCTAAGGGAGTCACTTCGAAGATCTCAAAGTCAGCTGCAGGTGGCCACTTAGTCACTCTGATCGGCAAATCTGGTGAAACTTTGGGAAGATACTCGCTTGCTCCCGCGAATAAGGAATCTCTGAAGAAATTTAGTCCTCGAGTGATTGCTCAATCCATGAGAGCTGGAATGCACAAAGCTGGCGGCGTCGCCGGTGCTGCCGGAAGAATTGCCGCAACGCAAATCACACGCTTTCCCAACGAGGCTTTTGCATTCTTCTTGGCGATCGGTGCCATCACTGCTGGACAATTGATATTTGATTACGCGAACAACCCTGTAGCGCTTGAGCAACATTTAGATGCTCAAAAAGATCCAGTTGGTCATCTTGGCTTTTTGGCTTTCATGATTGCTAATGGCCTTGTATCTCAGCCTTTAATGGCCGCCGTGGAATCTAAACGGCTCCGTCCTTTTATCCCTTACATGGGGATGGCCGTGGGGATGATTGCTTCCAACATTGTTCACGAAATTGGCCATTTTCCTTACTTACAACAGTGTGTGAAAGAGCGAGTTTCAACAGGAAACTATGAGGGCGAGAACTGCCAAAAAGCCTACACAGCTTGGACAGAATTCTCATTCGGCGAGAAAGCTCATGAGTGGGCTCCCATGCTGATGTCACTATTCGCGTCTACTTTCCTGTCTGGATTTATTCACGTGGCGCTGGCCAAAGCTGCTCAGTGGACAGCTTCTCGAATTGTAACTGTGGTCGCTGTTGAGGTTGCCATCGGACTGGTTCCAGGCGGGCTCTTCATCAAAGGCATTCGATACGTTGGTAAAGTCGCTCAACTTGGACTCTTTGTTGGTTTGGACATGTTGATAGTGCCTCTCTTCACCGTACCTTATAAGAATATCAAAGAAGGCGGAGATATTGATGATCTCGATAATCAGCTCTTAATAGGTGTAGCTCGAAAAAAAGATAACCACTGGCAACCTGAGACTCCGCAGTCTTGCTGGCAACCGGAGAAGCCAGATAAAGAGAAATGTGCTCACGAATTTGTCGAAATCTTAAAAAATATGCAGGGCGAACTTTCCAAGTGGAGAGAAATGAATCTTCAGAACGTACTCATGTCACAGTCAAACTGGGCGACCAATTTATCACAAATGTCGGGGCAATACCGAGCTTCCAAATCATTCTATCGACATTTCCTCAACGAGTTGTGGCAAAAAAAGTTTGGTCCTTACAAAAATTATATCCGAATTATTGATAGAACCTTTCCTCTGAATGGTGTGACACCTGCAAATTTTAACCAACAAAGACAAGATGCTTTCCTGGACGATCCTGAAAGTATTGAGAAGCTCCAGCTGGACACTGTCGTCGCAGCGGTGAATGGCTTTGCTCGCAGATTCAATGCGAAAGCAGGTCTGATTGCCCAGTTAAATCAAAATGAAAGAGCAAAGGTTTTGGAAATTCATAACCTCCTGAGAACCCTCGAGCCCAGCAAGGTGGGCCAGGGGCTCCAGCTGATGAATCAGTATGTCGGAAAATCATATCCTCGAATTTCATCAACACCAAATGTTCGGGGTGTGTTGGCTGAATATAGAGCGGCTTTTGGGGATCCACAACCTTTCTTAAAGCCAGGCCTTGGATACTTCAATTACTATGAAATGCATCCCAACCATGTAGAAACTGTAAAAAATGTTCCTTACAAGAGAAGGTTTGGAGCAGTTTCAACGCCCACCCTTCCTGAAAGCATGCTTGCTGCCATGATGTTTGGGCCCGAAATCGGCCAACTTCAAACTTCACGTGAACTAAAACTTGTGCAAAGTTCATCAGGGTTCAAAGCTATTTTCAATGCTCCAAAAATTATCACGGACGTGCTGGTGCCGATCGCTTCCAACCAAGTACCATCCGATCCTGCGAGTTTCGGCCGAATCACAGAAATGCGTTATCGACAATATACACCTAAGACTCATTTGGGAGTAGCTGCTCCTCAAAAGCCAAGTTCTGAGTCACTATATGAGTTTCTCAGGAAGGGTAAAATTCGGAACGATCTTTTGAACGCTGATCAAAGATCCATCGGTCGCTGGTGGGATGCAAATGCAGAAACTGAATACATCCGTGCATGGATCGATTACGAAGATAAATACCAAAAGATTATCCATAACCTCGTAAAGAAAATGTGGAGAACAGAGAGCAGTTTCCGGGACAATGGGCCCACGAAATCTAATAGCGACAGTGTGTTCAACAACTCCAATGTGGCTAACTCTATTGTCGAAGCCCTGAGGCAAGAGAAAAAAATGTATCTCTTGATTCTTGGAGAGCTCTTCAAAGACGTTGGTGAGCGTGCTGGTGTGCTGGACGAGATGATCGGTAAAGCACCAAATGCACCTGTTCGCTCTCAAGGTGACCGCGGTGACTCACTCATGAGTGCTCTCAGATACAATAATTCCTTAGATTTTTCAGCTCTCGTGAATAGAACCGCTCTCAAAACACAGGTCAGAGGCGTGAACAGAGCCAATGTTAGCAAACCAGTGAGATTGGGCTGGAAGCAAATGGACAATAACCTTGTTTGGCAGAACCAGATTTTGAATGAGTTCAAAAAACTCGAAATTGAATTAGCTAAGATTAAGCCTCAGACGATTAACAAGAATGGCGAGCAAATTGAGGTTCCTGTCAGTGCTGCTGAAAATGCACAGCTGAGATCCATCAAAGAAAATATTGATCAAAATCTCAATGTCTTGAAAGTGATACTGAATGGGACGATTGAGCCCCAAGAAATGGCGATGTTGAGTTCACAAGGATTTGCTCCTTTGGTAAGTACAACTGAGTATCAAAAGAAGATCATCGATCTTTGCCTGAAGGGCCTTTCAAATATCGCTAATGAGATGATGACTTTGGGACTGATCGCGAACTCGGTGAGCTATCGAGAGCAGCATAACACAGAAGATGGTTTTGCGAAGCCTCGTTGTATTAATGCTGGCGCGACCAAAACCCAAACTGTGGGCGGAGTGCGAAGGGTGCTTGAGGGGTGCCAATAGGCATACTCTTTGTACCTTTTAGCTTTGACGGATTTTAAATGCGCTGACTTGCAACTAATCCACCGAAAAGCAAACTTTTGAAGTGATGGAGCAAGCAATTGGTGAAATTATTTGTTGGTTTCGAGTGTCAGAGTTTGGAAATTTAACATTAGGATTCGTCAGCCTCTGAGAATAAACTAAGGGCCTACATTCCACCAAATGTGACCATTGCCAGCCGCTTGATAAGCAAATTGCCAAACTTTAGCATCATAAAATACGTTAGACGGTAGGTTTGGCTTTTTGTTCGCCTCCTGATGGAAACTCATTGGTGCGGTTAACATTTCAACTCTTTTTAAAGTAGTTAGCTTTTTCAGGCGTTCATCACCGGCCGAAAGAATATTCACATTCACACAATTAAGATGAATATGCGACGGAAGGATCCTATCCATCACTGATGCGAGTGTCCCACTTCCTACTGTCAGCCATACACTCTCAGTCTCAGGGTGAAGACGTAAGATCTCCTGCCACTGATATGAAAGTTCTTCTTCAAGAATGCTTCTGAAGCGATTGGAATTGAAGCCTAATGGAATATGATAAGTGGTTGAGTCAGAAGTTGGGCTGAATACATTGGCTTTTTGCTGAGCTTCTTCCAAGCTTTCACACATGAATAGGGTAGCACCATATTGCTGAGCCTTCAGAGAGAAAGGATGAAAAGAATGCTGCTTTTGTCGTTTATCTCGTTCGCAGAATAAAGTGCAATTTAGATTTAGTTCTGAACATGCGATGGCAAGAGCAACCTGAGCGTACCCACAAAAGGGAGAAGCGTAGACAAAATTTTTAAATCCAAATGCTGAAAGTTCTTTCAACCACGGTAATGCCGCTCTTTGCTTTGTTCCCCCTGGTAATAGATCATCTCTTACCACCTGCAGTTTTCCAAGTTGAGTATCAAGAGAAGTAATGACAACTTTTTGATTCATGATAAAAATCCTTTTCCATTTTGGATAATAAGAAAGCATCCAGCTGTAACAGTTGAAAAAGCGATAAGTTTACGAGTATTCACGAGAGCCGCTTTGGAACAAAAATCTGAGATTTTCATAGAAAATTCCATGATCAGAACCTTTAAGATGTAGGTCACACTCAAAAAAACGAGACAAAACAAAATAGCCTCGGACTTAGTTTGGGCTTTGATTAGATGAGGAAGGCCAATGGCTAGCCAAAATACATAAGAAGGGAAGCTGGGCGTTTAAATCAGGATCAAATACATAGACTGTCATTTGATTTTCCATGACTTTGACCACCACTGTGCCATTGGCTGTTTCAACCTGGTGATCATCCAGAACCAAAGCAAAGCTAGTGTGACCCCAGA